>JANWVE010000279.1 GCA_025057675.1 Bacteroidia bacterium | reverse complement strand
GATTTTGATTTAGTTACAAATTTAAATTTTGTTTTTACCTTGATTAGAATTGATTATCAAGTACTTACAAGGTAAAAAGTTTAAGTAAATGTAGTTAGCATACTTACAGTGTTCTTGCGTGAGGCATGCGGAGGGCAAGCCGTGAGGCTTGGTGCGAAGCCCCTCGCCCACACTCTTGTCCAGGGGGGTGGGGCGTAGCACCGTCAGCCCGTAGCACGCCGACCCGAAGCGCAGCGAAGGGACACGCCCAATAAAAATATTCAAAATAACATTTTATAGTCATCATGTCCTTTAAGTTTAAGAAGTAAACCAAGTATAATCATTGACAATTATCAAAATTACTTGTAGTTTGCACTTTGATTTCACTTTACCTATGGAAATACCACGAACGATGAAAGCCCTCCGTAAAACAAAACCTGCCTTCGGAGCTCAAATGGTTGAAATTCCTGTTCCTAAAATACAACCTCATGAAGTATTAGTAAAAGTACATGCCTGTTCTATTTGTGGTACAGATGTAAGCATATACGAGTGGAACAAGTGGGCACAAGGACGTATCAAAAACATACCTCAAACCATGGGACACGAATTTACAGGAGAAATTGTACAGGTAGGTGCGCATTGCACTCGCTTAAAAATAGGCGACATTGTATCCGTAGAAACCCATATTCCTGATAACTACTCTAAACAAACCCTTACGGGACAAATGCACATAGCCAAAGAAATGAAAATCGTGGGTGTAGACAGAGATGGTTCTATGGCAGAGTATGTTGCTATTCCTGAATTAGTTGCTTGGAAAAACGACCCGAATATGCCCACTCATTTAGCATCTGTACAAGAGCCATTAGGAAATGCTGTATATTGTACTTTGGTTACTCCTGTGCATGGACAAAGTATTGCTATTTTTGGTGATGGTCCTATTGGTTTATTTTCTGTGGCGGTGGCGCGTGCTGCGGGTGCTACTACTATCATCTTAGTCGGATTAGAAGATTTTCGTTTGCAATTAGCTAAACAAGTAGGAGCAGATTATGTTATTAACGCCAGATATGAAAATCCCACAGCTCGTATTATGGAAATTACACAAGGGGATGGAGTAGATATTGTTTCAGAGATGTCAGGTTCGCCTGTGGCAATGGAACAGTGTTTTGAAGTAGTACGCAGAGGAGGATTTTTGAGAATGTTTGGTATATTTAAAGACAAAGTAAATGTAGATATCAATGACCATATAATATTCAAGGGGATAACTATACACGGCATAAATGGCAGGCTAATGTTTGATACTTGGTTTACAGTTTCTAATTTGCTCAAATCGGGTAGGTTAAATATAGAGCCGCTTATTACCCATAAATTGCCTTTTGAAGATTATGAAGAAGGTTTTCATTTGATGTTAGAAACTCCCAAAAAGTGTTCTAAGGTAGTCTTGTACATGGATAGAGAAAAAATGAAATAAAGTTAGTTATATTTATATATTTTGGGCGTGTCCCTCGCTGCGCTCGGGTCGGCGTGCTACGGGCTGCGCTATCGCTTCGGTGCTTCGCTGCGCTAC
>JANWVE010000278.1 GCA_025057675.1 Bacteroidia bacterium | reverse complement strand
CACAGGTCATCTGCGTGAGGGGCATGGAGCATGCCGTTAGGCAGTACGAAGCGTTAGCGAAGTACCGAAGCGAAGCGCAGTGCGGAATGCCCCGACCCTTGCGCCAGCAAGGGGCACGCCCAAAAAAGTAAAATAATATACAATCAAACTCAAATTAAAAAACCCTGCTTACTCATAATACTCTGTATCGCTTTTGTCAATGTAAAACTCTCTACCTTGGCAGTCTACTACGCTCGCTAAACCTTCATTAAATTCACAAGCAGCAGGGAATAACCTCCTCACCCTTTTGATTTACATAACCACTAAGAATACTTTCATTAACTACCGCACCCATACCTCCCGAAAACTCATCTACCCATTCGTACTGACACGGTACTATTTCCTGACTTAAAAGATTTACGTATCCATATTTTTCATTTTTGCCCTCCACAGCAGCGACATTCCCATAAAAATAAAAAATCCCCTCGTACTTGCAAGGTATAAACTCCTCACCTTTACTATTAACTGCGCCTACTTTGTTATTATGCTCAACATATAATAGTCCCTGTATTGTGTCCTACTACTTCCCTAATACCATTGTATCGGAAAGGAAGGACAATGTTACCTTGTTTATCTATAAAACCTACACGATCCCCTTTAGCGACATACGTAGCCGAACAATGTGCAAAACAGCCCGCCATATCATAGACAAAAGGAATAACTACCGCATTATCTGTGGTAATAAATCCACACTTTTCATTTTTCCCTGCCGAAGCAAAACCATCATAAAATGAAAAAGAAGTATCATACTCAAAAGGAATATAGTCAAATCCCCATTTTTGTTAATAGCACCCGATTTTCCGTATTTTTTTACGGAAGCGTATCCCTCATTAAATCTACATCGTCATATTTCAAAACCTGTAATAAAAGTACCCTCTTGGCTAACAAAAGCCCACTCGTCATTTTTACAAACGGCTACTATATCCTCGTGAAAGTTGCGAATATTGTCATATTCACAAGATAAAATTTCTTGACCTGTTTTACTGTATAAACTGACTTTTTTATCCTTCTAACATTTAATAGCCTTTGATAAAAATTCATAATGAGCAGTATCAACTGCAAAAGATGATATAATATGCTTATCAGCGATACGCATCAGATGCCAACACCCCTTGCTTGCATCATTTAACAAAGCTAATCCACTGAAAACACAAAATGTATAAACAGGCTAAAACTTCTTTGACTATTCCCGATAATCCATCATGTTCAATAATTCCCACTATACTATCATCAGATATCCAATAAACCCAGGCATCATCGTATATGCAAGGAGCTACCTGTTTACCTTGTACCATATCTCTGACGATTCCTGACCATACTAATTGGTCTATTACTCCAAAAACGGACTACTAAATCATATTCACAAGGTATAACAATTTCCTTGTTGTGGTTACAAAATCCGTATTTACCTTGTTTGAGATAAGGGATAAGTTTATCTACTATCATAATGCTGTTTTAAGTTAATCAAGGTTAAAAAGGACAGGCATAGAAGGGACAGCATCACTTTC
>JANWVE010000277.1 GCA_025057675.1 Bacteroidia bacterium | reverse complement strand
TATTCTGCTAAACTTTCTAAAATCTTACAGGTAAAAGTAGATGCTTTTCTCAACCAACTAAGGTACGCAATTATGTTCTCTAAAAGCGAACCTATCTCCGTGATTGAAAGAATAGAGAACATTCATGGTATTTTTGCCGCTCAGGGAGCAGATGTATCTAACCTCATTCCTAATGACATGACTTTGAGCGAAATGCAAGCTACTATACAAACCCTTCAAAATCAAATTGATTATCTAACAGCTAATGACCCTACTAATCCTAATTTACCTGCACTGATTGCAGTAAAAAACGCCTTAGCAGGAACGCCTACTCAACCTGGATTGATAAGCCTATACGGTATCCCAAAAGAGGTTCAAACTACTGTGTACAACAATAAAAATACTTTTAACTTCTGGGGCGGAGAGGTTTCTGTGTTTTTTATCCCCACTAAGAAATTTTCTATAACAGCTAATTACGCTTACCTAAATACAGACCCAGCGTATAATAGGTTGAGCGTACCTCAGGGGGCTAATCCAAAATTAGAAAACTTCCCTGTTCATAAGTTTAATCTTGGGGTAAAATATCAGTTTTCTTATGTATATTCAGGTGTGATGTTTAATTATAATTCCAAGATTGTTTATCTATTGGATAACAACAAAAATGGGGTTTATGACCTTGCAGATATACAACATAACAATCAAGGTATAGGTACAGTTGAGGATAGATTAAACTTAAATGTAAATATAGGCTTCAGATATAAAAAATTTGACTTTTACATCTCAGGGATAAATCTTATTCAGCCTAACTATCAACAGCTTCATGTTACTTATTCTGTAGATGGTGGCGATATGCTTAACCGAAGATTCTGCGTAGGCTTGCGAGTGGATATTTAATACTTTCTTGCAATTTGCAATTACTATTGTAGGAATTTTGTACGTAACAACTTTCCTTTGTATAAAGGACAATACTCAAATAATCAAAAATTGAATTTTAATCTCTTGGGCGTGTCCCTTCGCTGCGCCTCGGGTCGGGCTACTCCGCACTACGCGTTCGCTTCGGTGCTTCGCTGCGCTTCGCACTGCCTTACGGCATGCTCCGTATCCCTCACGCAAGCAGCGTTTTGATGTTTTACCTTGTTTTTATACATACTCTCGCTTTACCTTGTTTGATACTCATTATCAGCTACTTACAAAATAAAAATTTTTATCTTGTTTTATCCGCGCTCTTTTTATCTTGTTTTACATTGATTTTCAAGCACGTGCAAGGTTAAATCTTGAATATATAGACTTTATGCCACTCTTTAACTCTGAACAATCAGATTTTACTTTATTTTTCAATGATCACAATATAAGTAACATTTTTCAGATACAAAAAAACTGTTCACTGTTGAAAGAGACATTAAGTAAGGCAAACATACAGATTTTTTTAACACTGATAGAAAGTTTTTTAAGGAATAGAGAAAAAATTACGGTCAGAAGTTTGTCCAGATGCTGTGGTGAATATAGTTTGCGTCAGTTATTTCGTTTTTTTGGGATAGTTCATAATTGGATAGAAATAAGCATTGTTG
>JANWVE010000276.1 GCA_025057675.1 Bacteroidia bacterium | reverse complement strand
GATACGGTGAAATTCACAGGTTTTCCGACCTCAATTGCTGTTGATGACACTTTTTATTTTCAACTCAAATTAAAAGTCAATAAAAGTGCCTCTAATCCCAACGACCATAATACTATCATTATACCCTCTCAGCTTTATGCAAGTGCATCTGCGCCTGGCAGTTGCAAGATTGTTACAGACAACAACACAAACATTACTTTCTTACCTGTTCCAAAAATTACCCTTTATACTGATAAGCAAAAGACCCTCTGGTGGAAAGTACATACAGATACTTATGCAAGAGTTATTCTAGAATATTTAGACGAAGTTAGCAAGCAATTCAAACATTCTCAATTTGACTATCCTTATACTCAAGATCCAAGACAGCAAGTGGTATCTAATCACAAATACTGGCGGGCTAAACTAGTAACCAAAGACGGCTTATGGACCTATTCTAACGTTGTAGAACTTACAAACATGGATGCTCCTGCAATGCCTGTATTTGAGGTATATCCTAATCCTGCTACCAATGTCTTAAATGTTGACTTACTATACGGCAAAGTTAAATATACTCGTTTGGAAGTATATGACGTATTTGGAAGGCTAATCTTTTGGCATGTTACTCATATTACAGGTGCAGGAGAAAAAGCTCAAATAGATATTAGTGGATTGAATTCAGGAATGTACTTAGTCAAAATTTCTACCGACGTAGAAACCCATACTTATAGAGTAGTTAAGCAATAATCTTTTTTACTTTCTTGTATTGTGGTATCCGCTTTGTGCGCGGATACCTTTTTGTTTTTTAATCTCACTTTTTTACAAACATGATACTTTTTCACCCGTTCTCTTTTGTTTTTTCTCTTTTCTTTTCCTCTTACTGAGTGTTATTTTAGTTCTTATTATAATTTTTTGTCCAATAAGATACATTATGTTAAATACAGTTTGAGACATACAGCTCACAAAAACCACAACCATTATATGGATATATTTTTGAATTTATTTTTCTTTTTTGGGCGTGCCCTTGTGGGCGTTTCGCTGCGCTCATGCCCACAAGGTCGGCGTGCTTCGGGCTACGCTGACGCTTCGGTGCTTCGCTTCGCTGCGCACCGTGCTGACGCACGCCCTTCGCATGCCTCACGCAAAATACATTTAACTAATATCAGCTTCAATTTAAGTTTTTATAGCCTTAAAAAACAAAATAGGGCGAGTTTCCCCCGACGCTACTGTTTTCACAACGGATTTACATCCTTATTGTAAATTGGCTACGTTGCAAATATAATAACTTTTTTGATATACTCCAAATTTTTTGAAAAATTTTTTTTGCTCACACATTAAAAATGCTTAAAAGTACTTGTCAGGTAATACAATTTTTTTATACTTTTGTATAAAGCATTTTTAGCAATATGAATAAACATCATAAAGTTTTAGCATTAGATTTAGGGGTGGGGTCTATAGGTTGGGCACTAGTATGCTTGCCCCACAAAGAAAAAACTGAAGAAAGTTCTCTTTTGGCTAATTTAGAAAATTTGCCACAACCCCAAATTATCGGCATGGGTACAAGAGTAATACCTCTAGATAGTGAAAGTGAAAAAAATCCTTTTGAACAAGGTAAAGC
>JANWVE010000275.1 GCA_025057675.1 Bacteroidia bacterium | reverse complement strand
AAACCCCCGTTCAAAATTAAAAATAGTAACTAATTCAGCGTCAATATACCCATTTTGTAGAACTTTTTCTAACACCTCTTGATTCTTCGGCAAATTGACCACCTTGAACATCTGTTTGAGTTTGCCATAGTCAGGGGCTATGTTTGGGTCTAATAGTTCATCAGGGGGACTTTGAGTATCTTTGAAATTGTCTAAATAGTATAGCACCATATTAGGATTGTAAATGCTTTGCTGGGAGTTCTTACAAAATCGGTATCCATTATACCATTCTTTGAGCTCTTGCATAATCTGGTTTCGCTGACGTTTATTTGAGGTAGTTTTACAAACAAGATTAAAAACCTCACTTTCAGTAAAGCCGAGCATGGTTTCAAAAACAGGATGATGAGTAAGGTCTTTAAGAATGTTAAATCCGCTGGTAAGTGCATCTAAAGTCAGAGGAGATACTCCTGTAATAAACACTCTATCTACTATGCCCTGCCTTGCGGCACTTTTAATAACTTCATAAAACTTACGAATATATCCTTGTTTAGATACACTATCTACAAACTCATCTAAACTCCGATACAAAATATCGTTCGTAAAATGGTCATACTCATCAAATAAAACGTAAATAGGTGCTCTCTTGTCATAACGTTGAAAAAACAAAGTCATCTTCTCTTCTGCATCTACTCCTGAACGAACATAATTTTGCTTATCTATGCTATATGCATCAGGATATCTATCAAAAAAGTTGTCTATACTTGCTTGCACTGATAAAGTAAATCCTTGTTTCGCTTGTTCTTTATCACTGGTATCTATCCCACTGAAATCAAAAAATAAAATACGGTAGCTATTGTGTAGCGGCGTAGGATTTTTACCAATGTAATACTTACCAAAAAGAAGTTCAAACTTGTGTTTTTGGTTAATGTCATAATAATACTCTAAAATAGACAACCATAAACTCTTACCAAACTTGCGGGGACGCAAAAAAGACACATAACTCTCTCCTTGTACCTCTAATCTCTCTATAAACTCTGTCTTATCCACAAAAACAAAACCTTGTAATATCAATTTCTCTATGTTACTTATCCCGTAAGGAAAACGCACTCTAATCATACTACAAAACTATGAACATTCAGTAAAAAAGAACTGTGGTAGGTGTTTTACTTGTTACTATTAAGATAAAAGAAGTAGTTGTGCGCCCCAGCTTACGCGCGGCGTACAAAAAAAATTCACACTAAAATACACTTTTTAATTGTCTAAAATTTTAATTTCTACTCTACAATTAAGCTAGCGACTTTCTGCAGTTTGATTGGTAGCTATAGGTCTAGTTTCACCGTATCCTATACTTTCAGTAGTTTATCTTCAATTTGGTGAGCTTTTGGGATACTTTGCACTACTGCTTCCGCACGCTTGTATAAAAGTTCTAAATTCATATCGCTTTTTCCCTCACTATCGGTACTTTCATGAAAAATAATTTTTCAAGTGTAATGTCTTGTTAAGAATTTGTGGTTCAACATTTTCGCTGGCTTCTAAATAACCTTTGGCTTTGGCAAAAAATTCCGTATAGTTGTTCAGAATTGAGTATAGCAGCGAACACATTTCAAATGTTATTTACCTTTGCAGGATGAGTCTTATTCAAGCCATTATTTTAGCCATTGTTGAA
>JANWVE010000274.1 GCA_025057675.1 Bacteroidia bacterium | reverse complement strand
AAATCTATTAGTAAAGCAAGAAGTCTTTTAAATAAAGTTATCACTCCAAAATTTAAGGTAGAGAGTATATCATCTGCGTGAGGGGCATGGAGCATGCCGTTAGGCAGTGCGTAGCGTTAGCGAAGCACCGCAGCGAAGCGTAGTGCGGAATGCCCCGACCCTTGCGCAGCAAGGGGCACGCCCAAAAAAATAAAAACCCAATTTTTGAAAATGATTTTTTGGAAAGTGATTTTTTGTGCAAAGAAAAAATAGGGTTAATGTAATTTGGTAAGGGTAGTTTTTTGAGGGGGTATATTTTTGTTTAGTTGCTAAGTAGAAAGCAGATTTTTGATTATTTTGTTGTGGTAATGGAGGGAATCGAACCCCCGACACAAGGATTTTCAGTCCTTTGCTCTACCAACTGAGCTACATTACCTTATGGTTGTTTTACAACAACGGACTGCAAAGATATAAAAACAAACTGTATTTTGTCAAGTTTTTAAGTATTTTTTAGGTTAAATTCTATTTTATTAAGGTGAGTATTTCGATATTGTGATTAGTATATATACAAATATCCGCTGCGATGGTAAGGGATGCTTTTACCATTTCTTCGGCGCTGAGATGGGGTGCATAGTTTTTTAATGCCCGCGCTGCGCTATATGCATACATAGCCCCCGAACCAATAGCACAAATTTGATGCTCGGGTTCCAACACATCACCCGTGCCTGATATAATTAAACCTTCTTGGGGATTTATCGCTACAATCATAGCTTCTAATCGGCGTAGATAACGGTCGGTGCGCCAGTCTTTAGCTAATTCAATTGCGGCACGCCTCATATTATTTTTGTATTGTGAAAGTTTATCTTCAAAGTGGTCTAGTAAGGTAAAAGCATCCGCAGTAGCTCCTGCAAAACCTACTAAAATGCTATTTTGTGCCATCAGACGTATTTTTTTTACATTTCCTTTTATGATAGTGCTTCCCATGGTAGCTTGCCCGTCTGCACCTATGGCGACTTGCCCGTTGTGAATTATGCCAATTACGGTAGTACTATGTATGCTTTCCATGATGTAATTATAGACAAAATTTCGTTTGCTAATCAAAAGTATAATACATGTTTTGAATATATACCTTTGCTAATCAAATATTTATTTTTTGGGCGTGTCCCTCGCTATGCTTCGGGTCGGCGTGCTGCGGGCTACGCTATCGCTTCGGTGCTTCGCTGCGCTGCGCACTGCTCACGCACCCTACGCATGCCTCACGCAAGCGGCAAGTATGCTAAGCTCATTTATTCAAAACTGAACCTTGTAAGTACTTGAAAATGAATACTAAACAGAATAAAAATGAATTTTAACCTTGTAAATCTTTGAAAATCAAAGCAAAATAAGGTAAAATTTCAGTGTCCAGGGTTAAAAAACTATAGAAGTCCATATATTCAGGGTTTAATCTTGTAAGTACTTGAAAATGAAAAAAAACAAGTTAAAAAAATAGTATTTCAAAAAAGGTAAAAAATTTTAACTTTCTAAATACTTGATAATCAATATCAAACAAGGTAAAGCAAACGTATGCATAAAAACAAGGTAAAACATCCAAAAGCAGCTTGCGTGAGGGATACGGAGCATGCCGTTAGGCAGTGCGCAGCGCAGCGAAGCACCGAAGCGAACGCGTAGTG
>JANWVE010000273.1 GCA_025057675.1 Bacteroidia bacterium | reverse complement strand
ACCGTTAGCCCGTAGCACGCCGACCTTGTGGGCATACGCGCAGCGTAACGCCCACAAGGACACGCCCAAAAAAATTTTCACTTAAAAAATCTTATGTCTTACTTTTTGATTCCTATATCCTTTTGCTGTACCTTTGTACGTATGCATATCATTTTTGCAGGTGGAGGTACAGGCGGACACATATTCCCTGCCATAGCAGTAGCCAACCAAATCAAAACCCTTAAACCCGAAGTTAGTATCTCATTTGTTGGTGCGGTGGGAGGTATGGAAATAGAAAAAGTACCCCAAGCAGGATATCCCATTGATGCAATCAATATCTCTGGTATTCAGCGTAAAAAGTGGTGGAAAAATCTCATTCTACCCCTTAAAATCATACGAAGCCTCATACAAGCGCAAAAGATCTTGAAACACTACCAACCTGCCGTAGTAATAGGAACAGGTGGGTACGTTTCAGGACCTATTTTATTCGCCGCCTCAAGAAAGGGTATTCCTATCGTACTGATAGAGTCTAACGCCTTCCCAGGTATAACCAATAAATGGCTTAAAAATAAAGCTAATTTAATTTGTGTGGGTTCAAAAGCAGCTATACAATACTTTCCCAAAGAAAAATGTATTTACACAGGAAACCCTGTACGGAGTGATATTTCAGGTCAAAAAAAACAAGAGGGACTAGATTATTTTCACTTTTCAACCCAAAAAAAAACGGTTTTAGTAATAGGGGGAAGTCTTGGCGCAGGTTCTATCAACAAGGCTATTGCAAGCGGACTTAACACTTTGATGAAACAGCCTGTACAAATAATTTGGCAAACAGGTAAAGTCCATTATACCTATTATCAACATTACGAAAAACAATATCCTGAACAATTGCGTGTAGTTCCATTTATTCAAGACATGAACCTAGCGTATTCAGCCGCAGATATTATTATTTCAAGAGCGGGTGCTATCTCATTAGCAGAGTTAGCCATTGTACAAAAAGCAACTATATTAGTACCCTCACCTAATGTTGCGGAAAATCATCAATTTAAGAATGCCAAAGAGTTCGCAGACGAAAATGCCGCTGTCCTTATCCCTGATGCCCAAGTTCAAGAGGACCTGGTAAATGAAATACTTAACTTAATTTCTCACGAAGTAGTAATGCAAACCCTCTCAAATAACATTATCAAATTTGCTCGCCCTCATGCTACCTATCAAATTGCTACAAAAATACTTGAATTGATGAATTTATATTCCAAACTATAACATCTATCTAACAATAAAGTTAAATAATGCTAATACTACATTCATGTTTGCTTAACGTCAGTACATTTTTTTTGTGCAAATTCTTAACCATCTATGAAAAAACAGCAATTATTATTGGTTTTATCAGTTAGTTTAGCGCTAACTACCTTTGCGCAAAAACCGACTAAAACACTAAGTACATCAGGGAGTATTACCAGCAACCGAACTTTGAGCAAGGATACTATCTACATCCTTGACCGACCTGTATATGTACGTCCTGGTGCTACTTTGACCATTCCTGCAGGTACTATCATTAAAGGAAAAGTAAGCAGTGCAGGAATTGGCACACTCATAATTGACCGCGGGGCTAAGATCGACGCACAAGGCACAGCAACTGAACCTATTGTATTCACTTCGGCTTCTGCACCTGGTAGCCGTGCCACAGGAGATTGGGC
>JANWVE010000272.1 GCA_025057675.1 Bacteroidia bacterium | reverse complement strand
TCAATCCCTTGAACATATACAGTGCTATTTATTACGATGGGGCAGACAAGCAGTATTTTGTCAAGCGGTTTGAGATAGAAACGCAAACCTTGAATAGAATTTTTCATTGCATAGAGGAGCATGCTCAATCAAAGTTGTTGTATGTAAGTTCGCAAGCTCAACCTATTGTCAAGGTTACGGTTAGTGCGTTCAAAGGAGCGTCGAAGCAAGAGGAGATACTCAAGCTTGAAGATTTGGTAGAAGTCCGTAATTGGAAAGCTGTGGGGCAAAAGTTAGGATATGCTCGCATTTATAGTGTTGAAGAGATAGCACAAGAGTCGGATAACTGTGAAATTAGTTCAGAGGTACACCAAATGAGCCTTTTTGAAAGCGAGAAAAATGAGAAAGAATAGATTTATCGAAGGATTGATTTTTTGAGCGTAGATGTAGATCTTATTGGATATAGCTATCGTAGAAAGAACAAAAAAACTTATTTTTATTCTACTGCTATTTGGTTTTTTTGAGGATAAAATACATTACATTATCATTTTTTCGTATATTAGCGATGGGTAAAAGTAGAGTAGTATGAAATTAACATACAAAATTTTTTTGATGGGATTTTTATTGCTGATACCCCTTCTCACTGTGCGTGCGCACAAATACTACGAGCCGCGTACAAATGATTATGTTGACACTTTAACAGGCGTAAAAATTATATGGCAAGAGATACAATTTCCTACTAAATGGCTATACGGTCCTATTAGTGCAACCTACTCTTTTATTGAAGAGAGAGAAAAAAACCGTTTTGTTCCCATTATACTCAAAGCAATGCGCAAGTATCCTGCTGCCGTATTGAAAAAAAATCTCAAACGAATATACCTGGTAGGTTATTTAAGTTTTTATGGTGTAAAGTTTGGCGGCACCAACAGTAACGATTGCCTATACCTTTGCAATGAGGGAAGTCATAGAGGTTATACTGATTTCTATTTAGAACAGATTTTTCATCATGAGTTTTCAAGTATCCTGCTGCGGAATTATCCCCAGTACTTCCAAAAAGAGGAATGGATTAAATACACCAAGCATGAATTTCAGGAGGGAGCTACAGGTGTGGACGCTATAAAAAATGGCACAAATAAAACAGAATTTGATGAAGAACTTTGTCATAAAGGAATTTTATACCAATATGCACTATCCACATTAGAAAATGATTTTAATTCTTATGCAGAGAACATTTTTTGTCCCACAAAAGAGTTTTGGAAAGTTGTAGAACAGTATCCTAACGTCAGGCAAAAACTTTACTTGATTATAGATTTTTATCACGAGATAAACAAGGAGTTTGATATGAATTATTTTCTCAGGTTCAAGCATGGATATTTTGATTAAGTTCTTTTTTTGGAGGAGTTTTGGAATTGAATGTAGTAATTGATTTTACTTTTTTGGGCGTGTCCCTCGCTGCGCTCGGGTCGGCGTGCTGCGGGCTGCGCTATCGCTTCGGTGCTGCGCTGCGCTACGCACTGCTCACGCACCCTTCGCATGCCTCACGCAGCAGCTTTGGGATGTTTTACCTTGTTTTTAGACATATCTTTGCTTTACCTTGTTTGATGCTCATTATCAAGTACTTACAAAGTTAAAATTTTTTACCTTGTTTGAACTACACTTATTTTACCTTGTTTTGTATTCATTTTCAAATACTTACAAGGTTAAACCTTG
>JANWVE010000271.1 GCA_025057675.1 Bacteroidia bacterium | reverse complement strand
AATTTCATGGGCTACGCCTGCTACTAGTTGTCCCAAAGCAGCCATTTTTTCATTTTGTACCATTTGTGCAAAGGAGCGTTTAATTTCTTCGGTCTGCTCTTCTACCTTTTTGGCTAAATTGGCTGCTAAATCCTTTAGCTCTGCTTGGGCTTTCTTCAAAGCAGTAATATCGTTTAGCCCTGCTATAATCACTTTTTCATTGTTTAATGTCATTACTTGTCCCGATGCTAGTACCGTAATGATACTACCATCATCTAATTTTAAGTCAATTTCTTTGTCTTCAAACTTACCTTTTTCAATTATTTCGGCAAAAACTGATTTAGCTTGCTCCTCTGAGGCGTAGAAACTAACAGTGCTTCGTCCTATAATTTCATAGACAGGTATTTTGAGTAATTTAGCCATAGCTTGGTTAGCTTGGATAATTGTCCTATTGCTTACCTTGCTAATAAACAAACCCACAGGAGCGGCTTCAAAAATCCTCTGGGCATTGGTAGCGTTGCGTTCTGCTTCAGCTTGAGCTAAACGCATCTGTTCTTGAGTAGCTTGCAACTCTTCTAAATTTTGTTTTAGCTCTTCCTCCCTTGCTATCAACTCCTGATTTTTTTGCTGAATTTGCATTTGATTCCTAATATTCTGCAGAGCAGATGAAAGAGAGGATGACAATGAATATACTGCATTAACTTCGTCTTCTGTAAAAATACGCTCTTCAAAACAATCATCCCAACCAATAAAGCCATAAAATTTATTTTCGACAAAAACGGGAGAAACAATTAAAGACTTGATGCTTTGAGAAAGTAGAATATCCTTGAACTCACCTGAAGGTAAATCTTTTACTATTGCTTGGTAAACCTGATTTTTAGCAATGGTAGGGTAGAACTCATTAAATACACTGATAGGTAAGTTATGCATTTGGGGATCGTCTATTACTGCAAATTCGCCACTTTTTGCCCATTCTAGCTTTTGACTAACCGTGATTACTTCAGTATCTTCAAAACTATCTCGTTCAAAATAATATCCTCTATCCATCTTTAATACTTTGCCTACCGTAGATAAAATGAACTCTACTACTTCTAATGGTTCCTTTTGAGTTAATAATTTTTCGTTGGCTTTGGCTACTACACTAAATAATTCACTCTTGTAAGCTGTGCTTTCTTTTTCTTTAACTAATGACTCTTGTGTAGCTTGCAGCTCCTCTAAATTCTGCCGTAACTCCTCTTCCCTAGAAGCTAATTCTTGGTTAACCTTTTGTAGTTTTGCTTCAGCTTGTATGGCATCCTCGGCTGTTTGGGTAAGGTCTTGCGATAGTTTCTTAGTCTCTTCTAGTAGTTGTAGCAAATAACCTTCATTTTCATTGTTGGTAAAAGCCAGTACAGAAATCAGCACCAAAACCATGATACATGCAGTTATCCAGTTAATATACTCGAGCCACCATATCAAGGGTTGCCTAATAAAGGGGTTGTATTCTGGATAAAAATTCACAAATTGACAAAAAGCTACACAAAAAATATTCAGCAAGCCTATAGTAATGGAGTATATTCTCTGCTCCCTAAAATTAAATACTAAAAAAGGAATAGGAGCAATTACAAAGTTGTATAAGTGAATATTGTTTCCCTGCGTAAGTTCAACAAAAAATATATGAAAAATAGGTTCAATAGAAAGTAAAAGTTTAGCTGTAATGTGTTTTCCTTTCTTATTAAGAATTCCTATGAGTATAAACACTATGGTAGTCAAAATAACAGCTGTAAGAAAATCCCA
>JANWVE010000270.1 GCA_025057675.1 Bacteroidia bacterium | reverse complement strand
TTGTTTATAGTTCATTTTCAGGTACTTACGAGGTTAGATTTTGTATAACTAGACTTAGCATACTTGCAACGTTCTTGCGTGAGGCATGCGGAGGGCAAGCCGTGAGGCTTGGTGCGAAGCCCCTCGCCCACACTCAAACCCTTACCCAGGGGGTGGGCGGGTGGGGCGCAGCACCGTCAGCCCGTAGCACGCCGACCTTGCCCACACGAGCGCCAGCGAGCCGTGGGCAAGGACACGCCCAAAAATAAGATAAAAAATAAAACATCAAAAGTAAAACCCTGTTTACAATAAGTAAACTACCTTGTAGAAGAAGTGTACCTAAAATCGCCTATAATTTTTAAGTCAATTCCGTAATCACTGTAAATCTTTGTACCATTTACTGTATTAAGCACAATTTTGAATACCACTTTTTTACTACTACGAATACGCGCCATTTTATTTTTATTCACATAAGCGGGCATAACCGTACGCATAGGTTCTGTAATTATCCCTGCACCATTGTCTTTGCCTGCTTGAGCAACATTAGATCCGTTAGTAAAAAGAGAATCTATTACTTGCTTATTTGCATCCAAAAAATAGGCTTGAATAGCTGCTGAAAAAGGAAACTTATTGTCTATCATAAGTTTAAGCGTACCTTCGGCAATTTCTAATCCGCCTGTATTAGCAAAGCTAATGTTGGAGGTATCTACTAAGGTTAAATGATCTGCAACCCCATTAAGTGGAATATTAACAAGCAAATCTGCTTTTGCACGACTATTGTAAAAAGCATGGTTAATATAAGAAGTATTAGGTACTCCCTCATTCATTTTAGCTACACCTTCGTAGGTAATTTTATTGGGCAGATTATTCAAAAAGGCTTGAATGTTAGAATTATTTTTGTTAATGCTATAAGTGTTAGTGATAGTTTGTCCTGGTTGGGAGAGAGTAGGTCCGTAGATGGCAACAGGATTATCTATCACAGGAGAGGTTAAAGTTACTACGTTACCTGTTCTGGTATTAACTCCTTTAATTTTACCTGCTACATAAAGGTTAGCATTCACACCAATAGAATTTTCTACGGTCAGTTCCATGTTGATGTTTTGAAAGTCAAAGGTACCTGCCTTAATTTTGTTGAAAAAGGCAAAGTCTACACTACCTGGTTGTATGTTAATAGTTTTATCTATAAACCACCCTTCGGCATACTCAGGAACAACATCATATAATCCATAAGTTACCTTCACACTGTCTGATATATCAATTGCTCGTTCTATACCTGTGGAGTCTATTCGTACTTTGAATATTTGCTCAAAAGTGTTGACAGTATTTCCTGGACCGCCATATTGGTTATAAGTGTAGTCTATTTCATATCCATCAATATACGCAGTAGTGGTATCTACCCGTACGCCCCCAGGCGGAGCAGGTGGTACTTTTGCTGTGGCAATTAAAGAGTCACCATGTTTAATGGCTTTGGGAACGGAAAATAAAATATGCATTGTATCCTCCAAGGCTGATTCAGCTTTTATTTTGATTTTGCCCGTTTTTACCTTGATTTTAGTGATATTGCTACCCCCCATGTTATAGACAATAAATTTTTTTTCATTTTTTAAGTATTGCGTAGGGAATATGGCTGTCGCTTTTTCAGCTTGTAAATCGTATGCTTTCAAATGTATAATAATAGCTTTATTTGTATCAATAGGAACATTTGTGGATGCAGGTACTTGCATAGTTTTTACCTGCCCTTCCATAAGCCCTTCTATGGTTTTACCTGCAAGGTTCTC
>JANWVE010000026.1 GCA_025057675.1 Bacteroidia bacterium | reverse complement strand
GCTTTACCTTGTTCAAAAGGATTTTTTTCACTTTCACTATCTAGAGGTATTACTCTTGTACCCATGCCGATAATTTGAGATTGTAGCAAATTTTCTAAATTAGCCAAAAGAGAACTTTCTTCGGTTTTTTCTTTGTGGGGCAAGCATACTAGTGCCCAACCTATAGATCCTACTCCTAAATCTAATGCTAAAACTTTATGATGCATATTACTAAAAATACCTTATACAAAAGTATAAAAAAATTGTATTAGCTGACAAGTACTTTTAAGCATTTTTAATGTGTGAGCAAAAAAATTTTCAAAAAATTTGGAGCATATCAAAAAAGCTATTATATTTGCAAATAGAAAGTGTAGTCGATTTACAATAAGGATGTAAATCCGTTGTGAAAACAGTAGGACCGGGGGTCATTCCTCGTCCTATTTTTTTTATTCTTCAACGTTCTCTTCTTGAGTGTATCCTCATGTGTACAAAATGTGTACAAACGGAGCAGAAAACTCACAAAAAAACACCTGAAAAGCATTATTTTAATTACTTTTTAATAGCGATAAATTTGAACGAGTCCCATATTTTTTCTACATAGGGTAACCAATGGTCGTAATCCTCTCTGCATGCAATGTAACTGAATGTCCATATTTTTTTGTTTTTTACAGCGTATAGTTCTGAACATTTTACCTCATGTCCTGTTTTATTTTTAGCAAGATAAATTATTCTAACCGCAGGTATATCTTTGAATAGGGCTTTTTCTATTGCTAAAACCTTAGTGTTGGGCATTTTCTCTATGGCGGCTAATTTCTTTCTCGCATACAGATTAGCAACATCAAACTCTCTACCATTGTACTCCGATGGATGAAGAGAATGTGTGCTTATTTGTACCATATCCTCAAATTTGTCTTTAATATTCATCAATTCTGAACGGGCTGTCCATATATAACCATGCATGTGAATAATTTGCCAGTTAGTAGGATACTTCAAGGAAAAACCATGTTTATCATCGGTGTAATCCTCAAATTTATCTTGTGCAGCGGTTGAATATAACAGTCCAAGCCAAAAAACGAGTAATAAAACTGAAGTATTACTTTTTTTCATACTACAAAAGTAATGTTTTTGTGCATAGCAGCTATTGGTTGGTGATAAGTTTAATAAACAACTTTGATAATTATTTTTTTGGGCGTGTCCCTCGCTGCGCTCGGGTCGGCGTGCTGCGGGCTGCGCTTCGCTACGGTACTTCGCTAACGCTCCGCACTGCTGACGCACCCTCCGCATGCCTCACGCAAGCTGCTTTTGGATGTTTTACTTCATTTTTATACATACTTTTGCTTTATCTTGTTTGATATTGATTATCAAATACTCACAAGATTAAAGTTTTTTACCTTGTTTGAAATACTATTATTTTACCTTCTTTTATTTTCATTTTCAAGTACTTACAAGGTTAAGCTTTGAATAGATGGACTTTATACAACCTTTTAACCCTGAATATTCAATTTTTACCTTATTTTCAATTAGTTACAAAGTTAGATTTTATTTTTACTTTGTTTAGTTTTCATTTTCAGGTACTTACAAGATTAAGTTTTATGTAATTGAGTTTAGTCTACTTACCATTTGCGTGAGGCATGCGGAGGGCGTGCGTTAGCACGGTGCGAAGCCCCTCGCCCACACTCAAACTCTTGTCCAGGGGTTGGGCGGGTGGGGCGCAGCACCGTTAGCCCGTAGCACGCCGACCCGAAGCGCAGCGAAGGGACACGCCCAAAAAAATAAATCTACACCCTGAAAAAAGTAAATTATTGACCTTTAATCAGTTTTACTACCCTCTGAAATTGTGGTATATCCTTATCTCTTATAGTCAAAATATACATACCCCTCGGCAAAAATGATAAATCTATACGATGCCCTTGTATCTCTGGTTCAAGCACAACTTCATACTGGACTTTACCTTGCATATCCTCCAAAGATAAGTATTGATTAGATTGAGAAATAAACACAGAAATTTCATTCACAAATGGATTAGGATATACCTTAATTTGAGTTGTAGCCCACGTATTTAAGATAAAACTCTGCGTATTGATGTGTATAACACCCACGGCATCTAAATCAAACCCTCCTGTGGCAAAAGCCGTAGGATAAGGGTCATTTATAGGATTGTTTTGGACATCATAAGTGGCATAAGCTGGGTTTATACTGCCTACTACATCTATTATTTTAATGTATTTAATGTTGTTTTTATCCAAAAGAGGATTATCTGTAATATCAGCAAGGTCAAAGGGAGTGCCGTATAAAACTCGGTATTTACCTGCTAAGTTGTGTATTTTAGTGGGGTCGCCTGTATTATCAAAAGGCCCTATTTGAGTGTACGTTTGAGTATTAGAATATGCAGGAAATCTGAAATAATTAACGCCATCCGAACTTACCTCCACCACAGCCAGCTCTAAAAAAGTATCATTAAAAGCATTCTCAAATACTGCAAAATCAAATCCAGGTTCATCCTTGATAGGTAAAGCAAAAGAAAGAACTGCACTTCCTCTATCTCCTAAGCTCACTACTTTATTATCTGCTTTACCTAAGGCCATACTATCATGCCCAAAGCTGACATTACCTAAACCAGGATTAGCAATATCTATATACCCACGTGTAACCGCACACTGCGTAGCCCAGGCTACAAAAATACTGCTATCTTTATAGATAGCTGTTGTACCTATGCTTCCTACCCCACCAGGAAACTGCGCCCAAGATAACCCAAAGGTAAAAAACAAGGTTAAGGTTAGAAGTATTATAGATGTTCTCATAATGTTTGATAATAAATCAATTCGAGTAGGAGTAACTTGCGTGAGGCATGCGAAGGGTGCGTCAGCAGTGCGTAGCGCAGCATAGCACCGAAGCGATAGCGCAGCCCGTAGCACGCCGACCTTGTGGGCATGAGCCCAGCGAAACGCCCACAAGGACACGCCCAAATAATACCCTTATACAATAACTTATACAAAATAAACCCGTAAGTCTTGAGATTTACTCTTTATCTTTGACCTCTTCATGCATCATATTGTATAAATTCTTAGAAATTACAAATAATATCACAGAAGCAGCCCCCGCCATAAATACAAATATCATAAAAAATGTGTATAAATTAGTGATTTCAAAACCAACAAAACGAGGTTTTTTGGGACTTAAATTCCAATATTGAATTTCAACCGTGTTATCCTTTTTTGCCCTGACCAAATATGCGATAAGTCCGTCTTCACTAAAATAAACCCTATAATTTTCTCCCTCCCGCAATCCTATCAATTTACGATGATATTCAGACAGTTTATAGTTATTCACGTTAGGTAGTTGTACAATAGCTTGTAAAGAGTCCTTCGGTTTTTGAGGTGCCTGATAAATCCCTAAGTTAATCAAAAACTGTTCAAAAATCCCTATTTCAGGGGCTTTATATCCATCACTGGCGCGGGTGAGTTTCCATACTTTACTTTCCTGAGGTAGAGACTTGACATAATTGCTATCTACCTTTGTAATTTTACTTTCAAGAGTATCTTGTTTTAATGAAAACGCAGTCATTTTAATTGAACCTTCTTGTTTAATTTCATCAGGGTATAAAGCACTCAAATCTCCTGCAAACTTATTAGCCATAGCTGTCGATAAAAACCATATTCCCATCAGCAAAGAAGCAAAACGTATAGGAGCAAGCTTTACAACCATAGATAAACCAATAGGCGATAAACATAACTCTCCAAACGTATGAAGTAAATATAATGTAATCAGCCATAACATGCTTACTTTGGTTTCAGGAGAAATCCCTTTCACTCCAAAGGCGATAATCAGATATCCTAAGGCTAACAAAAATAAACCTATAGACTGCTTTAAGGGTGAGTGAGGTTCAAGATTTCGTTTGGCTAACTCGGTCCATATTATGGCAAAAAGAGGGGCAAATATCACTATAGCAACGGCATTGATACTTTGAAAAAAGCTTGCAGGAATGATTGTATTTCCTATTTGCCGATTGGTCTGTTCTTCGGCAAAAAAGGTTAATGATGCTCCAGCTTGTTCAAAAGCAGCCCAGAAAAAAATTACAAAAAAAGCAGAGATATAAATCACCCAAATACGATGTTTTTCTATTTTGTTCAAGCTTTTATCGGATATAACGTAAGCAGGCGCTACTACCCCCAAAGAATAAATAAACGCTCCAATTACATCAAATCCTAATACGCCTTTGCAAAATATCCATGCGATGACTTCTATCATTATCCAGATTAGTATTTGTTTTACGTTAATTTTTACTGCGGTAGATGTGTTGCTATGGCTAGATTTTTCAGGTTTTGCCCCTATGGGCTTACCCTCGGGGGTAATAATATATTTGTCCTTGAATAAATAAAAAGACAGAATACTAATAATCATGCCTGTACCTGCGGCCAGAAAGCCCCATTTAAAGTCTGCGGGGTTACCTGTATCTCCTAAGCCTCCACACACCAAGGGTGCAAAAAAAGCACCTAAGTTAATTCCCATGTAAAAAATAGTGAATGCACTATCTACTCGTTTGTCGTTAGCGGGGTAGAGCTGCCCTACCATAGTAGAAATATTCGGCTTGAAAAAGCCATTTCCAAATATCAAAAAGCCTAAGCCTAAGTACATCAGGAAAGATGCGGTCGCAAGGTTTACACTGTACAGATTACCGCTAGCAAACATTAAAAACTGTCCTATTGCCATCAAAACGCCTCCGAACAAGATAGAACGGCGGTTACCCCAATACCTATCTGCTACATAACCCCCAATCAATGGGGTTAAATATACTAATCCTGTATAGCTTCCATAAATACTTGAACTCAAAGCTTTGTCAAATAGAAGTGCTTTAGCCATGTACAAGGTAAAAATAGCGCGCATTCCGTAGTAGCTAAATCGCTCCCACATTTCGGTAAAAAATAGTAAATATAGTCCTTTGGGATGCTTGGCACTTGTACGCATAATGATTACTAAGTTAAATTTGATAGATTGAGCAACCAAAACTAAACAAAGAGATAATCTAAACCAAATTTTGACTTAATTTTTCTATTTTAATGAACATGGTTTTATTATTTTTGGGCGTGTCCCTTTTGCTGTGCGCTCATGCCCACAAGGATACGCCCAAAAATAACTAACATTAAATTTTCTCTGCCACTCTAAGCTTAGCACTCCTAGCACGAGGATTATTCTCTATCTCCTGTTGAGTCGGTAAAATAGGTTTTCTAAGAGGTAAAAAAGGGCGAGTGATATTTCCGTAAATATCTTTTTGAGGCGCACCCTCTGCATTACCATACTGCATAACATTTTTGACAATTCTATCTTCTAACGAGTGGTAGGTTAAGACAACGAGCCTTCCTTTGGTACTGAGTACATTTGTAGTTTGCAGCAAAAAACTTTTTAGATTCTCTAACTCTTGATTGACTTCTATTCGGATTGCCTGAAAAACTTTGGCATAATATCCATACTCTTTATGCTTTGGAGTTATTTTTTGAATGGCGTTAATTAGGTCAAACGTCGTAGTGATAGGACGTAGTTTACGTGCTTGTACAATACAGTCAGTTAAAATTTTGGGATTATGAACCTCACCATAGCATTTGAAAATTAAATACAGCTTTTGAGGAGAGTAAGTATTGATAACATCAAACGCAGAACACTTTTGCTCAACGTTCATACGCATATCTAATGGAGCATTAAAGCGATAGCTAAACCCTCTTGAAACAGTGTTTAGTTGATGAGAGGATACGCCTAAATCCGCTAAAATGCCATCCACAGAAGAGATACCTAAATTTTGTAAAGTAACAGTGAGATGCACAAAGTTACTTGAGACAAAGTGAAAGTGCGGACTTTTGATTTGTTGAAAAGGGACATCTTTATCTTGGTCGAAGGCAATTAGTTTTCCATTTTCAGATAACACTTTGAGAATAGCTCTGCTGTGTCCTCCGCCCCCAAATGTGGCGTCTATATACACGCCATCAGGGTTAGAAATAAGTGCTTCCACGGATTCATTTAGAAGCACAGGAACATGGTAAGCCATAAGCTATGCAGCACTTGGAGGAGAAAGGTTTGACTGTGTTAGTTCCCTTCGTTTTAGCCTTTCCATGATAAAATTATCCAAGGGTTTGATGATTATAATTAAGATGACTTTTGATGCCCACGAGGTGCCTTCCATTACGAAACGGTCAAAAATCTCGGTCAGGATAAGTAGTACAATAGCCACAATCACAATAATACTAGTGGCTTTTCTGCGTATTTTAGCTAAGGTTAAGTCATTTTTAGCCGCTTTCAGTTCTTGAATCCGTGCAGTTATTTCTGCGTTTTTAGTTTGCAGTGCTTCGTGTATCGCCCTGATTTCCTCTGTTTGCTGGATTAGTTCTTCGTTTATTTCACGAAGTTTTTGGTTGGCTTGATTATGTTTTCTTTGTAGTCTGTCGCTTACAGAGGTAAGCAGCTTTACATCGTTGAGTAGAGATGCGTAAGCTTGAGTAATGCGCCTGTAAGCTTCAGAAAAATCAGATACACTCCCATTTTTTAGTATTTCACGAGAGTCATTCAATATTTGGATTTCATTTTCAAATACAGTTTTTTTGCTTGGCTCTTCTTGCATTTCAATTGTTAGGAATGACCTTAAAAGGTACTTTTATGATATTTTTATAATCCTCACCCGTTTCTTGCATGTCTTCGTCATCTTCGTCATAATACCAAGTTACCACCACTGCACTGCCGTTTTGGTGAATTTGCTCTAATTTTCTAAAAATGTCTAAAATACATTTTGATGAGCTTGTGTTAAAGTATTCAAACTTAAAAGTACACAGTGTGCTAGAGTTGGGAGACTTTGAGTATTCATCAAGCCAAGCCATGATAGGTTTATAGAATTCAAATGAATTTTCAGGGATGGAACGTCCTTCTATTTTTACTAAACCAGCTTCGTGGTCAAGCTCTATTCTGGGAGTTTTGTTGGTTGGTTCAATTTTGACTTTTTCCATGTTTATTGCAATTATTTATTTTAGTTAAATTACTAAGAATCTTGAACAGGAATTTTTACGCAAAGTGAGAAATAAGAATAGTTTTCGTTGATAGGCGTGAAATTATATTCCAAAGGTTTACCCGATTTACGAATTAAGTCCATCAGCCCTAGTCCCGCGCCACCTTTATCTGAAAAACCTTCATTAGCCATTACACTTATATATCTTTCTTTGAGTTCTTCCTTAGACAAGCCATTTATCTCCTCAATATGAGATTTTAGCTTATCTACCCGATTAGAATACATACAATTGCCTGTCATAACATAATAAAAGTCCTCATCTCTGCCTACAGATAAAATTACAGAATTTTTGTAAAGCTGATTTTGGATTTCATCAACGTGATTGTAAGCGTTCTGAAAAGCTTCTACTAATACATTATAAACTTTTTTTTGTATGCGTCTTGCCTCACCGAGCTCTTCTAATTTCTGCTCAGCAATTTCAAGTATGGCACTCAGTAAATCAGGGGTAACATAACCTTTGAATAGCACAAGGATATTTTCTTGTACCATTTCAAAGTAGTATTTATGCAAGTTAACCATGCTATAACGCTTCGTTTTAATTTTAGCCACAAATATAAAAAAGTATTGTCTTACTTTGCAAATTACGTCTCTATTTGCTTAATAATTCTTTGTATAATTTTTGCTTTTAATTTGGCTCTGTATGAGTAAATTACTATTCCTAAAATAGCATAAAGAACGCTCAAAATAGCAAAGGATAGCATCAAGCTCTCTAGCCACCATTCTAATAAAAAGCCCATAAAAACTGTGAATACAGCCATAAATGTCATACCTACACAAAACAACACAATTGTAATAATCACTGTTCCAGCAATTTTGAGAATATCAACCTTTATATCTTGTTTTGTGGCTAAAAGATACTTTTTGATGTATTCTATGATATGGATAATAAAATGTTGCTCTTCCTTGAAATTAGTCATATTTTCATTCAAACGTGTATTTAAAGTAGTACGTAATCGGTTCGCTATCTTTTACATTGATAGTTTTTTGGCTTACTAGACCATCTTTTGTATACTTATGAGTAATTTGTTTATCAGGGTATATAACTTTTTGAATTTTACCCGTATAATCGCTCTCCACAGTTCCTTTAATTTTTTGTCCTGATATTACTCCTGAAAAGGACCTAAGCACAGTAGCTCCTTCATACTTATAGGATATATTATACAATTTAATTTTCTTTTTACCTTCCAGTCGATATGCGCTAACAGCTACTATTTTTGTAAAATCATTAGTTTTAATCTCATACACTGTGGGATTAGTCTGAAATACTTTGTTTACACTATCGTATTCGTAATAAACTACTTTAATCTTAGGCCCGTCGTAGGTAAAAATAATTCTAACTTCTGTGGGGCAGACTACACTGTCTATGTATCGGCTACCGTATGCAGTGCGCACATAAATTGAATAGCTGCTGTTATTAGCATTTTTGTATCCGTTAATAACACCTTTTTCAAAGTTATAACTCTCTACCAAAGTCTCTTTTCGCATATCTTCTGTGGTGTATATATCTAATTGTTTGACATACTTCTTTTTTAACATAGATTTTTGAAACACACAAAATTCATCAGGGTATATAAACTGATTTATAATTTGTGCGTTGGACATTGAAATAACAGTAAAAAAATGAAAAACAACAATTAAAAAACGATAGCTATACATATCTAGTGGATTTTGATACAAAGTTGATAAGTTTTTCTTGTTTTTGCAATAAAGTAAAAGTGATTGGAGTGGTCTATTTAGAGTGAATGTTGGATTATCTATATTAAAGACCTAATACCCATGCAAAAATGAGGGGTGCTACAATAGTGGCGTCTGATTCTATAACAAACTTAGGTGTATCTATGCCGAGCTTTCCCCATGTTATTTTTTCGTTAGGTATGGCTCCTGAATAGGAACCGTAGCTGGTGGTAGAGTCTGATATTTGACAAAAATAGCTCCAAAATGGGATATTCTCCATTTCTAAATCCTGATATAACATCGGAACTACACAAATAGGAAAATCACCTGCAATTCCTCCTCCAATTTGAAAGAACCCCACTCCTTTACCTGATGAATTCTTAATATACCAGTCTGCTAACCAAACCATATATTCAATACCTGACTTCATGACATTCGGTATAAGTTCTCCTTTTATACAGTACGATGCAAAAATGTTTCCCATAGTAGAGTCTTCCCATCCTGGGACAATTATAGGTAGGTTTTTTTCTGCTGCAGCTAATACCCAGCTATTTTTGGGGTCAATTTGATAGTACTGCTCCATTTCCCCTGATAGTAGCATCTTGTACATGTATTCATGAGGAAAGTATCGTGATATCGTGTACTGGGCTTCTTTCCACTGTTTGTAAATATGCTTCTGAATACGTCTAAAAGCCTCTTCCTCTGGAATGCACGTGTCTGTTACTCGGTTAAAACCATTTTCTAACAAATTCCATTCATCTTGCGGACTTAAATCACGATAGTTAGGTACGCGTTTATAATGGTTGTGTGCTACTAAGTTCATGATATCTTCCTCTAAATTGGCTCCTGTGCATGAAATTATGTGTACTTTATCCTGTCTAATCATTTCTGCGAGGGATATACCTAATTCAGCTGTACTCATAGCCCCAGCTAAGGTAATCATCATTTTTCCTCCTTCTACGAGGTGTTTTTCGTAACCTTTGGCAGCGTCTACTAAGGCAGCGGCGTTAAAATGCAAATAGTTTTTTTCAATAAACTGAGATACAGGACCTTTGCTCATGCCGCAAAGATAGTGTATATATCGTAAAAAATACAAGTTGCTTGGATAAATCTAAATCTACGTTTTTATGATTTTTGGGCGTGTCCCTTCGCTGCGCTTCGGGTCGGCGTGCTGCGGGCTACGCTATCGCTGCGGTGCTTCGCTGCGCTACGCACTGCTCACGCACCCTCCGCATGCCTCACGCAAAGCAGCTTTTAGATGTTTTACCTTGTTTTTATATATACGTTTGCTTTACCTTGTTTGAGATTGATTATCAAATACTTACAAAGTTAAATTTTTTTATCTTGTTTGAAGTGTTGTTATTTTACTTTGTTTTGCATTCATTTTCAAGTATGTACAAGGTTAAATCTTGAGCACATAGATTTCTTGTATCCCTTTTACCTTGATTTTCAAAGTTTTACTTTATTTTGAATTGATTTTCAAATGTTTACAAGGTTAAAATATGTTTTTACCTTGTTTAATGTTTATTTTCAGGTACTTACAAGATTACGTTTTGAATAGATGGGATTAGTGTACTTGCTGCATGCGTGAGGCATGCGGAGGGCAAGCCGTCAGGCTGGGTGCGAAGCCCCTCGCTCACGCCCTTAACCCCATAACCAGGGGGTGGGGCGTAGCACCGTTAGCCCGTAGCACGCCGACCTTGCCCACACGAGC
This sequence comes from Bacteroidia bacterium, assembly GCA_025057675.1. Classification (GTDB taxonomy): domain Bacteria; phylum Bacteroidota; class Bacteroidia; order JANWVE01; family JANWVE01; genus JANWVE01. Next base: position 13,279 of record JANWVE010000026.1, on the reverse strand, counting down.
GCAGCAAGACGTGGGCAAGGACACGCCCAAAAGAATTTAAAGCATTGCCCTTTTGCGTAAATTTGTCTGAAAAAGAAAAATAAACTTAGTATAATTACACTCTTATAGCTAATCTTGAATTTTGAGACATTATTGAGAAACTTTTTGAATGTACAGAATCTTTTTTTGAAAAACTCGCACGTGTAAATATGAAAAATTTATCAGAACTGTTGGGTGCTGTTTATTATCCTGAGTTAGAGCATGCACCTATCAGCATGGAAGATAAAAAAATTAATCGCTTATCTATAAAACCGTTAAACGAATTTAGCTATGAGGATATACGTCTGCTTGTAGAGCGTAAGTTGTACCTTGAATGCATTCTTGAAATGGCATTACGTATTTTGCATCAAGATATGTGGGTTAAAGCAAAATTTTATGAAGGAGATTTATTAGTTGCCGTCTGTGAGCTACTACCGCAAGATATCCCTATCTCTTCACAAAAACTATGGCAGGATTGGTTACAAGCTTTGAAGGTGTTCAAACAATCAGACGCTTATAAGCAAATTCCAGATAATATCATTCAAAGAAAAATTACTCTTTCGCTTAAAAAACATGGTTTTATGTAGTATCAGACTGATCTTAAGTAAATAATTGTGTGAATTAGTTATGATTTTTGGGCGTGTCCCTCGCTGCGCTCGGGTCGGGCTACTGCGCACTACGCGTTCGCTTCGGTGCTACGCACTGCCTAACGGCATGCTTCGTATCCCTCACGCAGCAGCATTTGGATACTTTACCTTGTTTTCATACATATCCTTGCTCTACCTTGTTTAATGTTGATTATCAATAACTTACAAAGTTAAACTTTTTTACCTAATTACAACTGCGTTTGTTTTACCTTGTTTTATATTTATTTTCAAGTATATACGAGGTTAAACGTTGAATGCATGGACTTTTCATAACATTTTAACCCTCAATACACAATTTTTACTTTATTTCACATTGATTTTCAATGGTTTACAACGTTAAAATTGAGTTTTACCTTGTTTGCTATTCACTTTCAGATACTTACAGAGTTAAGTTTTGGATAAGTGGGATTAGTTTACTTGCCGTGTGCGTGAGGCATGCGGAGGGCAAGCCGTCAGGCTGGGTGCGAAGCCCTCGCTCACGCCCTTAACCCCATGACCAGGGGGTGGGCGGGTGGGGCGCAGCACCGTTAGCCCGCAGCACGCCGACCTTGCCCACACGAGCGAAGCAAGACGTGGGCAAGGACACGCCCAAAGAATATATCAAAAACTACCCTTACATAAGGCTGTAAATTAACAGTTAGTCTTCCGAAGTTTTATCTGCGGATTGCTTATCTTGACTGTCCTGATGAATCTGACTAAAAATCTCTTCTATACGCTCAACATAATCCTGAGTGTCATCTATAAAAAAACGTAACTCGGGAATGATACGAGCTTGGTTGCGTATGTGCTGTGCTAGCATTTTTCTAATTTCTTTGTGATAAAGCTGAATATTCATCATTACTGCTTCTCTCTCTTTTTGCGGAAATACAGATACATATACATTTGCTATACTCAAATCAGGAGATATCTTTACACCACTTACAGTGATAAATGTACCCACAGAAGCAAAGTAAGAAGCCTTTTTTTGAAATATATCACTCAACTCTTTTTGCAAAAGTCTGTTAAACCTTTCCTGTCTTATAGTCATCCTTGCAAAGATATAAAAATAAAATGAGTGATACCTATTCAATGCAATAGAATAACATCAAATTTAATCACAAAAAATACAAAAATTCGTAACTTGCCACGCACTATGTCTGATAAACATAATCACTCCCTAAGCTTTTTTGTAGTAGAGGATAATGATACATACATCATGATGCTAGACCATCAAATAAAAAAATTCATATCAGATTATCATTTAACACCTTTTAAGACGGGAGAAGAATGCCTAAAAAATCTACATCTCAACCCCGATTTTATCATATTAGATTACTATTTACCGGGTATGAACGGAATTGAAACTTTGAAAAAAATTCACGAGCATTACCCTGATATGCCTGTCATTATGTGGTCAGGTCAAGAAGATATACACGTAGCAATAGAATGCTTTGAACAAGGTGCATATTCGTATGTAGTCAAGGATAGAAATGGTATTTCTAAAATAGGTCGTTCTATAGGACATATACAAGATAAAATCCGCCTGCGTAAGGAAAATGATGTTTTAAGAGAAAAAATCAAAAGAAAACAGCGAACTGTGTATGCTTTAATAGCTGTATCTTTTGTTTTGTTAGTTACCTTGATTGCTGTTTCTGTGTAGGGATTTGTCAAATATGGCATCTTTATCAGTAAATTTTGCAGGGGTTTTGTTTCAAAATCCTATTGTTTTAGCCTCGGGCATAATGGGCATAACGGGTAGTTCTTTACTACGTGTAGCGCGGGCAGGCGTAGGAGGAGTTACTACTAAATCTATTTGGCTTACTGCACATGAAGGGCATAAAAACCCTGTTATGGTAGGCACACCCCATTATTTTATCAATGCTGTGGGTGTTCCTGATGCAGGTATACAAAAAGCCAAAGAAGAGATTACTTTTTACAAGAAACACACAAATGTTCCACTTATTGCAAACATTATTGCTTCATCAGAAATAGATTATGGTTTAATTACCGAAGCTATCAGCGAACTTAAACCCGACCTTATTGAGGTTAATATATCTTGCCCAAATATTGAAGATGAATTGGGTAAGCCATTAGCTTGTTCGCGGATTAAAGCTTACGAGGTAACGCAAATATGCAAATCTAAAACGCATATTCCTGTAATCGTTAAAATGTCCCCGAACGTAGAGGACTATGTAGGTATAGCCCAATCTTGTCAAGATGCAGGAGCAGATGGTTTATGTTGTTTTAATACTTTCGGACCAGGTATGATGATTGATTTGGAAAGTCGTATGCCCATTTTAGCTAATAAGGTGGGAGGGGTCTCTGGACCAGGTATTAAACCATTAGTCTTAAAGATGGTTAATGACATTTATAAGGCGGTCAGTATCCCTATTATTGGTACAGGTGGGGTGCTTACTGGAAAAGACGCCTTAGAAATGATGGTCTGCGGAGCTACTTTGGTTGGAGTAGGTACAATGGTATATTATTACGATATACAAGGTTTTGAGACCATGTATCAAGAAATGAAAGAATGGTTAGAAACGCATAATATACAAAATATCACAGAAATTATTGGTACATTGCAGAGGTAATATGAAAATACAGGAGGTTATTCTAAAAAACGGTCAGATCTCTTTTTTTGATGCTTTTCATATTTTTCGGCTACGTATGGAAGTGTTTTGTACAGAGCAGCGATGCTGGTACGTAGACCCTGATGAATACGATTTTATAGCTACTCACATTCTTATTTATATAACCGATAGCGATAAATTCAAACAATTAGCAGCCTATGCGCGAGTATATCAAAAAGATGAGCGGTATGTGATTAGTAGAGTATGCACCCATTTATTGTTTAGAAAACAAGGTCTAGGTAAAAGAGTGATGGAGTTAGCGTTATCGCATTGTCCTGAAGGGAGTACTATTTACGTACAGGCTCAAGCTTATCTAAAAAAGTTTTATGAGGACTTTGGTTTTATACAGCAGAATACAAATATTTTGTGGGAGGATGCAGTAGCCCACATTCCGATGATTAAGGTAAATATTAAAAAATAAGTTTTTTGGGGCGTGTCCTTGCCCACGTCTCGCTGCGCTCGTGTGGGCAAGGTCGGCGTGCTACGGGCTAACGGTGCCGCGCCCCACCCCCTGGGCAAGGGTAAAAGTGTGAGCGAGGGGCTTCGCACCAAGCCTGACGGCTTGCCCTCCGCATGCCTCACGCAAGCAGCAAGTATACTAATCCCACTTATCCAAAACTTAACTCTGTAAGTATCTGAAAATGAATAACAAACAAGGTAAAAGTCAATTTTAATATTGTAAATCATTGAAAACCAATGTGAAATAAAGTAAAAATTGTGTATTGAGGGTTAAAATGTTATGAAAAGTCCATGCATTCAACGTTTAACCTTGTACATGCTTGAAAATCAAGCTAAAATAAGATAAAATGACAATTTTTTAAACAAGGTAAAAAATTTTAACCTTGTAAATATTTGAGAATCAAAATGAAACAAGGTAAAGCAATGATATGTTTAGAAACAAGGTAAAATATTCAAAAGCGGCTGCGTGAGGCATGCGGAGGGCGTGCAATAGCACGGTGCGTAGCGCAGCAAAGCACCGCAGCGATAGCGCAGCCCGCAGCACGCCGACCCGAGCGCAGCGAGGGACACGCCCAAAAAACCAAATTATTGCAAAATACCTTATTCATAAAAACTTGCCCTCCAAACTACAAAAAGAATAAACCTAAAATTCTATCATATTTTGATATATATTTGTTCCATGAAACGAAAACTCATACTTTGTGTAGATGACGAGAAAGTCATACTCAGCAGTTTAATTGAGCAACTTCAACATGGACTGGGTAATCAATTTTTGTACGAAATTGCTCAAAGTGCAGAAGAAGCCTGGGAAATTATTGAAGATTTACAAAATGAAATAGAAATGGTGCTCATCATATCCGATTGGTTAATGCCAGGCATGAAAGGAGATGAGTTTTTAATTCGCTTGCATGAAAAATATCCCGAAGTAGTAACTATCATGCTCACGGGACAAGCTGACGAAAGCTCTATAAAAAATGCTATCGAACACGCTAATCTATACGCGTGCCTACGCAAACCTTGGGATAAAGATGACTTAATTCACAACATCAAAACCGCCTTAAAAATGTATAATAAAATGACAAATGAACTGGATTAAAAAAGTCTTAGTTACAGGTGCAAATGGACTTTTAGGGCAAAGCTTGATATACTACTTAACCAAAGATGCTTACTTTAAGGTACATGGACTATCCCAAGGTAAAAGCCGAATAAGTTATAATATCGAGAACTTTACTTATCACAACATAGACATAACTGACACTGAAAAATTAGAAAAACGAGTTCTCAAAATACATCCTGATATCATTATCCACACTGCGGCTATAACCCAAGCAGATGAATGCGAACAATGCCAACAAAAATGCTACCAGGTAAATGTAACCGCCACACAACACTTGGTAAAAATTGCAGAACAAATTAAAGCCCATTTTATTTTTCTCTCCACAGATTTTGTATTTGATGGCAAAAATGGACCTTACCAAGAAAAAGACACTTTAAACCCCATTTCATACTACGGAAAGACTAAACAACTCGCCGAGCAAATAGTACAGTCTTCTGATACATTATGGACAATTGTCCGCACAGTACTTGTATATGGACATCACCCAGGTATGCGTAGAAATAACATCTTGACCTGGATAGTTCGCAGCTTAAAAAATCAACAAACAATTCAAGTAGTACAAGACCAATATCGCACCCCTACTTTTGTAGATGATTTAGCCCGAGCGATTATACAGTTAGCGCATCAACAAAAAACAGGTATTTATCATATATCAGGGGCAGAAATGTGTTCAATATATGAGTTTGCACAAATCATAGCTGATGTATGGGGACTGCCTAAATTCTACATTCAATCTACTACCTCAAAAAAACTTAATCAACCCGCACAAAGACCCCCAAAAACAGGATTTATCATCCTCAAAGCACAATTAGAAATCAACTATAAACCCCATACCTTGAAAGAAGGTCTAAATATTCTTAAACAAAGAATAAAAGAAATTTTGTAATCTCTATCCAAAGATTACTTTTGCGCAAAGAATATCAATATGAAAGAAATAATAGAAAAAGCTTGGAACGAACGCTCACTATTACATAGTCAAGAAGTTAAAGAAGCTATTACAGAAGTTATACACAAGCTCAGTTTAGGCGAACTGCGAGTAGCTGAACCCACTAATGATGGCAACTGGCAAGTAAATGAGTGGATTAAAAAAGCAGTTATTTTATACTTTCCTACCCAAGAAACAAAAATAATGTCAAATGAAGTATTTGAGTATTATGATAAAATTGATTTACACAAAAACTTTAAAGATAAAGGGGTTAGGGCAGTTCCAGGGTCTATATCAAGATACGGTAGTTATATTGCTAAAAATGTAATTTTAATGCCTTGTTTTGTGAACATAGGTGCTTATGTAGACGAAAATACTATGGTGGATACATGGGCAACCGTAGGTTCGTGTGCGCAGATAGGTAAAAATGTTCATTTATCAGGAGGAGTAGGTATTGGGGGAGTATTAGAACCTGTACAAGCTCGCCCAGTAATTATAGAGGATGGCGCTTTTATCGGTAGTCGTTGTATTGTGGTAGAGGGTGTAAGAGTAGGCAAAGAAGCAGTGTTAGGAGCTAATGTAGTGCTTACAGCATCCTCAAAAATCATTGATGTTACAGGTGATGAACCCGTAGAATATAAAGGCTATGTACCTGATCGTGCAGTGGTTATTCCAGGAAGCATAGCTAAAAAATTTTCTGCGGGTGAATATCATGTTCCTTGTAATCTGATTATTGGTAAACGCAAGGCAAGTACAGACCTAAAAACCTCGCTCAACGACGCACTACGTGAAAATAATGTAGCCGTATAATGAACGTATGGAGCTATTTTACACCACAGATATACAGCCGCCATATTTGTTTTTACACGGTACTGAAGCGGCACATTGTATCAAAGTACTTCGTAAAGCTCCCCAACAACACATATTTATCACAAATGGATTAGGCACGCAATATCAGTGTATTATTACAGAAATAGATAGAAAAAAGAATATAGTATGTGCTTATATTGAGCAAACACAACGTTCTGAGCCGTTAACAAAGATAGGTTTGTGCGTAGCCCCCACTAAAAACACGGACCGAATGGAATGGCTAATAGAAAAAGCGATAGAGTTAGGTATTAGTCAAGTTCAGTGGGTGGTTACTCGGTATTCGCAAAGGGAAAGTATATCTTTGGAGCGGATGCAGCGTATAGCGATAGCTGCTATGAAGCAATCTTTGCGGTGTTTTTTGCCAGTTATGCATAATATTCTTCCTTTTTTGAGTTGGATAAATAACCATGCTGTTTTATCAGGAGTGATAGGCTACTGTGGGGAGGAAATCCCCAAAGCACCTTTATGTGAGATAAAAATTCCACCAAACTCACATACTTTTTGGATATGCATAGGTCCCGAGGGAGATTTTACACAAGATGAGGTCAGAGTTGCATTAGAAAAGGGTTTATCAGTTGTTTCTATGGGGAGTAATCGTTTGCGAACAGAAACGGCAGCATTAGCTGCTATCTCTTATTATTATCTCAATTCAGCAAAATAAAAATGTTACGATGATTATTTTTTTGGGCGTGTCCCTCGCTGCGCTTCGGGTCGGCGTGCTACGGGCTAACGGTGCTACGCCCCACCCGCCCATCCCCGGGCAAGGGTAAAAGTGTGGGCGAGGGGCTTCGCACCAAGCCTGACGGCTTGCCCTTCGCATGCCTCACGCAAGCGGCCTTTGGATGTTTTACTTTGTTTTTATACCTGCGTTTGTTTTACCTTGCTTGATGTTGATTATCAAATGCTTACAAGATTAAAATTTTTTATCTTGTTTCAAATATTGTTACTTTACTTTGTTTTTCATTGATTTTCAAGTATATACAAAGTTAAATTTGGAACACATGGACTTTTTACCACATTTTAACCTTGATTAGCTACCTTTTACTTTATTTTAATTTGATTTTCAGTTAGTTACAAAGTTAAGTTTTGTTTTTATCTTGATTACAATTGATTATCAAGCACTTACGAGATAAAGTTTAAGTAAATGCAGTTAGCATACTTGCTGCTTGCGTGAGGCATGCGGAGGGTGCGTCAGCAGTGCGAAGCACCGAAGCGTCAGCGCAGCCCGTAGCACGCCGACCCGAGCGCAGCGAGGGACACGCCCAAAATAACTACGCTCTCAATAAACCAATAAAAAACTCATTTAATACTTTGGATTTTTTACAAACAAAGAGAGTTGTTTTCTATTTACCTTTGAATAGAGGTTTTCTTTTTTCATTAAAAGCTTTTACACCTTCTTTGTAATCTTCACTGTTGCCTGCAATCTCTTGACAATACATTTCGTACTCTAACATGGTTTCTAAGTCAGAATGGAAGGATTTGTTAAGCATACGTTTGATGAGCGCAATGGCTTTGGTAGGAGCTGCAGCATATCTGTCTGTATAAGATTTAACAGCATTATCTAACTCAGCCATAGGCACTACCTTGTTAATCATACCCCATTCGTGCGCCTGTTTAGCGGATATTTTTTCAGCTAAAGTAGCTAACTCAAATGCTCTCGCACTACCTACTAAACGAGGTAAAAAATAAGATGAACCTGAATCTAATACTAAACCTACATTTACAAATACTTCAATTAGACTGGCTTCTTCACAAGCAACAATAATATCGCAGGCTAACGCCATAGAGCAACCTGCACCCGCAGCTACCCCATTCAAACGACATACAATGGGCTTGGGCATATTTCGCATTCTTCGAATAATGGGATTATATCGCTTTTGCAAAGACTCAGACAAATTACGATTTTGCCCTGCGATAGCCTTGAGGTCTTGCCCTGAACAAAAAGCCTTACCTGCACCTGTAAGCACAATTACTCTTATGTTTTCATCTTGCTCTGCTTTTTTAAGGGCATCTTGAAATTCATAGCTAATCTCATCATTAAAAGCATTAAATACTTCGGGGCGGTTAAATGTAATAGTACAAACGCCCTCTTTTACTTCATATAATAACGTGTTAAACATAACACAAAGGTATATTTTTTTGCGAATATGAAAAAATAAAGCAGCGGTCTTGATTTATCTAGACCACTGCGTTAAAAGTAAAATAAGATTAAGGCTAATTAGCAGGAATAGCTCGATAGACTTTTTTACCAAAAGGTGTGATAAGAGTTAATACAATCGCACCGCTTTTCTTTTTGTTAAAGGCTTCTACTAAATCTTCCACTGTTTTTACAGGTTTTTCATCTACGGAGAGGATGATATAGCCATTGCTAATACCTTCTTGTGCTAATTTACCTTGATTTTCTACGTTATAGACTTCCAGACCATTATCTATATCAAATCTTGCCTTGATGTTATCTGTGATGGGTCTGAAAGACGCGCCGAGCTTGTTTCTAATAGAATTAACATCTAATTTTTCTTCTTTTATGATACCTGTATTTCCATCTTTGTTGCGTAATACTACATCAATGGTCATTTCTTTGTCTCCACGCATGATTTTAACTTTGACTTTATCGCCGGGGCGTCTTCTTCCAATTTGTTCTTGAAGTTCTGCTACGGAGTTTGTTTTAACGTTATCTACACTGATAATTACATCTCCTTCTACAATACCCGCACTTCTTGCGGCGCCATTTTCAGCTACACCATTGACATATACTCCCTGGTTAGTAGAAAGACCTTTTTTCTTAGCTAGCTCACCATTTACATCTTGGATATTTACACCTAAAAGTGCTCTTTGAACCGCACCATAATTGATAATATCCTCTGCAATTTTACGAGCTAAATTGATAGGTACGGCAAAGGAGTACCCCTGATACGCACCTGTGTTAGTAGCAATAGCAGTGTTGATACCCACTAATTCACTATTGAGATTAACCAAAGCACCGCCTGAGTTACCTGGATTTACCGCAGCGTCTGTTTGTATAAATGCTTCAATAGGAAAGTGTGTTTTCTCATCTCTATCAATGATGTTGATGTTTCTAGCTTTAGCAGATACAATTCCTGCTGTTACAGTGGAAGTTAGATTAAAGGGGTTACCTACTGCGAGTACCCATTCTCCTACTTGCAGCTTATCGGAGTCACCGTACTTGATATAAGGTAAATTGCGGGCGTCAATTTTTATGACGGCTATATCAGTGTTAGGATCTGTGCCTACAATCTCTCCATCAAACTCACGCTTATCATTAAGGATAACTTTAATCTCATTAGCGTCACCTACTACATGGTTGTTGGTAATTATGTATCCATTCTCACTGATAATAACCCCTGAACCTGAACCCGATTGGTAATAAGGTTGGTTAGGAGTACCTCCGAAAAAAGGGTTGAAAAAATCGTGAATGGGAGTTCGTGTGGCTGCGCTTTTTGTTTTGATATGTACTACGCAGGGGGTAGTGTTTTTAGAGGCTTCTATAAATGCGGTTTGTTGTTGGTCAAGAAGTTTTTTGTAATCAGCCAGTTCAAAATTTTTTTTATTTTGAGATTGATAGTAGCGTTCTATATCTGCATATTTTGATGAAAATATATGTTCTCTGAACACAGCGGTAACAATTGCTGCACCGATAAGTACTCCGAGCGCACTTGCTGTTACAACAGATAGAAATTTTGATTTCCAAAATGTAGCTCTCATAATTACTCTCCTTCGTGGTCTTTTTACTGTTTTTTATTGTCTTTGGTTTCAAAGCAAAGTTACGAAAATTATTAAGACCTCGTACAGAATGATGAACATATTTTTCTTCTTTTTACAGATTGAGGTTATTTTTTGGGCGTGTCCCGAAGCGCAGCGAAGGGACACGCCCAAAAAATCTAACCTGCCAAAAAACTTATTAGACCTGACCTAAACACATAAAAAAACCTAAAAAATGTTAATATTGCACCATGAAGTTTATAGCACAGATTAAAGTAATGCCTCTGAAAAGTATATTAGATCCTCAGGGTAAAGCTGTACAAGCAGGCTTAAAAAACATTGGTCATGATAATATTAGTCAGGTTCGTGTGGGTAAAAATATTGAGGTTATTTTAGACGCCGATACACAAGAAGCCGCACAAAAACAAGTAGAAGAAATATCTAAATCACTTTTAGCAAATTTGATAGTAGAAGACTTTGAAATACAAATACAACCTTTGTAAGATTAAATCTATGGACTTCTTAAACTCACTCAATCCTCCCCAAAAAGAAGCCGTTACTACCACGGAAGGACCAATTATGGTTATTGCAGGTGCAGGATCAGGCAAAACCCATGTGCTTACCTGCCGTATTGCATACATGCTAAAAAAAGGTAATCAAAATGGCGAGAGAGTCAGCCCCTTTGAAATTTTAGCCCTCACTTTTACTAATAAAGCAGCCAAAGAAATGCGCGAACGCATAGAAAAAATGGTAGGCACAGAAGCTAGAAATATATGGATGGGCACATTTCACTCCATTTTTGCCCGTATTCTTCGCACGCAAGCTGAAAAAATAGGGTTTAGCAAAGATTTTACTATCTATGACCAAGAAGACGCACAAGGGTTAATTAAAACTATTCTCAAAGAGATTAAAATTGATGAAAAAGTATTCAAACCTAACTACATACATCATCGCATTTCAATGGCTAAAAACATGCTCGTTACAGCATCAGAATATCAGCAGTATGTACGCGACGAATGGACAGAAAAAACGTATGAAGTCTACAAAATATATGAACAAAGGTTAAAAAATGCCAACGCAATGGACTTCGACGACCTCCTTCTCAAACCCTTAGAACTTTTTAGAGATAACCCCGACATTTTAGCATACTACCAAAATCGTTTTGAATACATTTTAGTGGACGAATATCAAGATACTAACCACGCCCAGTATATGATAACTCGTTACTTGGCACACAAGCATCAAAACATCACAGTCGTAGGCGATGACGCACAAAGTATTTACTCATTCAGAGGGGCAAACATTCAAAATATCCTCAATTTTAACAAGGACTTTCCGAATACCAAAGTTATCAAATTAGAGCAGAACTACCGTTCTACGCCTAATATACTTGCCGTAGCTAATGAAGTAATACAAAAAAATAAAGACCAAATTCAAAAAATTGTTTGGACAGAGAATAAAGAAGGAGACAAAGTTACGGTTATTCGTTCACTAACCGAGCAAGATGAAGCTAACCGTGTGGCGGATATTATCCGTTCAACACGGTACGAACTAAACCTTGCACTCAAAGATTTTGTAGTATTGTATCGTACTAATGCACAATCGAGAGCTATTGAAGAGGGGTTAAGAAAGGTAGGTCTACCCGCCAGAGTAATAGGGGGTATGTCTTTTTATCAACGTAAAGAAATTAAGGACCTGATAGCTTATTTTAGGGTAGTACTTAATGATAATGATGAAACAGCCTTCAAACGAATTATCAACTATCCCACAAGAGGCATAGGAGAGGTAACCATAGAAAAAATTTTAGATGCTTCTCGTAAGACAGGTAATTCTTTATGGTACATTCTTAACCATGCTGAACAGTATTTAGGTAAAGGTAAAAGCACCGCAGCTATCCAAGGCTTCGTAGAAATGATACAAAATTTTAGAGACTATAGCACTAAAAATGACGCGTATCAAACAGCTAAGCACATTGCTCACACATGTGGTCTATTTAAAGAACTTAAAAATGACACCTCACCTGAGGGAATATCTCGGGTAGAGAACGTTCAAGAACTCTTAAATGCAATTAAATCGTTTGTAGATGATACAAGTCAAAATGACAAAAGTTTATCCTTTTTTTTACAAGAGGTTTCTTTACTTACGAGTGCAGATTTAAGCCCCGATGAAGATGCTGTTACACTAATGACCATTCACACAGCGAAGGGATTAGAATTTCCTGTGGTTTTTGTGGTGGGCGTAGAAGAAGATTTATTTCCGAGCAGAGCCTCTTTGAATTCAAGAAGTGAGTTAGAGGAAGAGCGTAGATTGTTTTATGTTGCTGTTACTCGGGCTAAGTACAGACTGTATATTTCTTATGCAGAGCAGCGCTATCGTTATGGTGATGTTTCTGAATCCACGGCGAGCCGTTTTATAAAAGAAATTAACCCTAATTTGCTTAATTTTGAGGGTAGAGCTTCGCAGATCATACGCAAGCACCAAAAAAATCATCAACAGTATTTAGAGCATAGTTTGTATCAACCTTCTGTAAAATCTTTTACTCATGTTGGCGAGAATATCATTCAAGACGAGTTTAAGGGTGAATTTATTCCATGCAATCCTGGTGATTTGCGAGTAGGTATGGAAGTTCGGCATGAAAAGTTTGGAAAGGGCAAAATTACAGCTATTGATGGCACAGAGGATAACTTCAAAGCTCATGTGTTTTTTAACGGTATTGGCAATAAAACTCTATTACTCAAATACGCTAAATTGATGATTGTCAAGGATTAAGTCAAAGTAAGTATTTTTATATCAAGTCTAAAAAATGATTTTACTTTTTTGGGCGTGCCCCTCGCTGGCGCTCGGGTCGGTGCATTCCGCACTACGCTACGCTTCGGTGCTACACTTCGTTTCGCACAGGGCTAACGCCCTTGCT
>JANWVE010000269.1 GCA_025057675.1 Bacteroidia bacterium | reverse complement strand
CTGGGCAAGGGTTTGAGGGTGGGCGAGGGGCTTCGCACCAAGCCTGACGGCTTGCCCTCCGCATGCCTCACGCAAGCGGCTATTAAACTAAGCGCACTTATTCAAATCTTAACTTTGTAATTATCTGAAAATCGAAACTAAACAAAGTAAAAAACATACCTTAACCTTGTAAGTCATTGAAAATCAATTGAAAATAAGGTAAAGTTTGCGTATCCAAAGTTAAAGTGTTGTGTAAAGTCCATGTATTCAACGTTTAACTTTGTATATAATTGAAAATCAACGCAAAACAACATAAAAAAACTGTAATTCAAAAAAGGCAAAAAACTTTAATCTTACAAGTAATTGATAATGAGCATTAAACAGGGTAAAACAAATGTATGTATAAAAATAAGGTAAAACATCCAAAGGCTGCTTGCGTGAGGCATGCGAAGGGTGCGTAAGCAGTGCGGAGCGAAGCGCAGCACCGAAGCAATAGCGCAGCCCGCAGCACGCCGACCCGAAGCGCAGCGAAGGGACACGCCCAAAAAAGTAAAATTATTTTTTAGACTTGATAAAAAAATACTGTTTTGGAAAATGTTCTCTTATTTCCTTAAACGTAACAATAAACTGAAAAAAGTTTATGAACTTAGTTATTAGAATTAACTTAGACTTAATATAATTAAATTCTCATTGCTTGAAGCTTGGTATAACAAATATAAGAGTAAAAACAATTTTAAGGTATTTTATCGTATTTTTGTATGTGAAATTTGTAAGAAGTTCCATACTTTATGCTTTGTGGGCTTGTTCATTATACATACAAGCACAAAACACAATACTAACCGATGAAAACAAGGCTTTACTGCAAGATTTAGAGCAGCAATTGGCTTTTTTGGGTAGAGAAGTGCTTAAAGCAAATTCGGATAATATCAAGTTGAGTAGCAGTCAGCAATTTATTAAGCTAATGGCACAGGCACTGCGTATAGAAGGTTCTTTCGAGTATCCCTTTGACTCTTTGACTACGGTGTCAAAGCTCGTTCCGGAAGATAAAAAATTTCGCTTATTTACTTGGTATTACAGTTTATCTAATGGTAGACATAGATACTTTGGCTGTGTACAGTTTTTAGATGAGAAGGGTAGAGAAAAAATAGTCCCTCTTTTTGACCGTACACAAAAGCAAGTAGATTTGGAGTTTAAAAAGCTTAGCAATGAAAACTGGATAGGGGCTTTATACTATCAGCTGTTTACTGTAGAGCATAAACGTAAAAAGTATTATATTGTTATCGGTTGGAACGGGCTAAATGACAATAAATCTAGTATCAGGGTGATTGATGTGGTTCGGATTGAAGGGGACAAAGTAGTGTTTGGAGAGCCTATTTTTTACACTGTTTCTAAATCTAAAATAGCGCAAAGCAGGGTGATTCATCAATATAACAAGATGGCTTCTATGACCTGTAAATACGACCCTAATAAAAAAGCAATTATTTATGACCATTTAGTACCTATGCAGCGTGCTGATGGAACTCGTTCTACTGCCAAAGAGGACTATGTTCCTGATGGTTCTTATGACGCTTTGATATTCAAAAATGGTAGATTTGTTAAAATTAAGGACTATAATCAAAAAGCGAGTAAAACACAATCTCGTTATGATAAAAAGCCAAAAATCAAGAAGAATAAGAAAGGAAAGTCTAAAAGACATTTAGAGATACCTATAAACAAGAAATGAATAAATGATTGAATGATTGATTTTTTGGGCGTGTCCTTGTGGGCGTTTCGCTGGCGCTCATGCCCACAAGGTCGGCGTGCTGCGGGCTAACGGTGC
>JANWVE010000268.1 GCA_025057675.1 Bacteroidia bacterium | reverse complement strand
ATTTAGTCATGAAACTCGGTGTTCAGCTATATAACTTTAAGTTAATCAATTCTTTATCTTTCTGTTCATAAAGTCTATTATTTATTATACCAAAAATCTATCTTCTCCACTTTGATTGAAGAGGGTATACTAAAGCTTTGTACTACAGTACCTGTGTTAGCATCAATTTTTTGGATGTGAGTAGGCGTAGCCGCATAAATGGTATTAGTTGTAGGTTCGTACGCTAAGGCTGTATAAGTTCCTGTAAGCCAATGCGTTGTTGATGCTGTTTTATTTAGTAAGTTTTCTTTAAGAATGCCTGTTTGAGTAATAATATATGCTGTGTTTTCAAATACATACCACTTTTTAGCCTTAATAGCATAATGCCTGTTACTAAACACTTGAACTAAATCATTAGTACGAAGGTAGCGTGTATAAGAGTGTGTACTATCTCGAGTTAAAACACATATTTCTATACCATTAGTGGCAATGTCTAAAACCTTTTCGGTTAAATTTTTTGCATGAATTTTTGCATAATTAGAATAAGGATTAAAAATGTCAATCTCGTTATGAGGAACGCTTCCCCCAGGGATGAGTGCGTAAACACGCTCCTTATGTTCGCACGCTTTGGTAGGAAAGTCAATACTATTAGAGTGGCTTCCTATCAACGTACCTGATAAAGTAAATACTTGAAAATAAGGTTCTGTTTTAGAAAGTAGTAGGACCGTTTTATCGGACAGAAAAAGCATCTGTATGTACCTGTCCCAACCTGAAGCATTGGGTTGATAGTGCTGAAAACCCAAAGGAAATAAAGTATCACTGAGTTTGTAACCCTTGAAGGTAGCCCCTAAAGCAGAACAAACGTACAAATAATTGTACCTTGGATAAAAACAAATATCCGTAGTTTTTCGATCTAATACCAATTTTGGAGTGCTGCTGCCTAATAAATAAAGATAAGAATTGTAGTTATGGCTTTCATCCACACCTAAATAATACACCCCACGTAATGTTAAAGGTAATTCCTGTAAATATATTTGAACAAATCCAGAAGTTCGGTTATTTGCTAAATCTACTGCTTGAACTCGTAAATGATAATATCCCGCAGGTAAATAAATATCATTAATTGTGTATGAAACCGAATAATAAGTAGCATTTTTAGCCACAGGATAACGCACTACTCCTGAAACTATTTTATACTCATAATTTAATAAACTCACTTCAATTGCCTGTAAGCCCGTATTATCACTAACAAAACCTGTTATATCTATTGTGGGTGTGTAGGAAAATACTTGTCCTATTATAGGTGAGGTAATTGTTAAAGTAGGTGCTTGCTCATCTTTTTTTTGACAAGAGAACAAAAAAACAAATATCAAAGCAAACACGAGTCTATTTTTATACTGCATTTTCATACGCATTTATTTTTATTTTAGACAATATGATTGACATTTTATCTATTATGAATGATATCTGGGAGTATAATGGTGTGAATATCGGGAAATAAAAAAACATTTTTCGGGTTGTTGCGAGATATATTTTAATAAGTATTTTAATAAGTATTCGTAGTGAAAATGAACATGATACAAAGTTTTTATATCTGCGATACTTAAATCAGGAGCGTTGCGTTCTTTTCTTTGGTTTTCAAGAAGGATTTTAGAGTAGAGGGTCATAAAAAAACTCATAGATACAAAATTTTTCAGAGGGGTGGATTGGTAGTTCTTAAAGTCATTGAGTCCAAAATGCTGTTTGGCGTCGCAAAAGTCAAATTCTATCTCAAAACGTAAAGAGTAATAATGCATGATATCCGAAAAAGTGCGTACATATCCTGCTACTG
>JANWVE010000267.1 GCA_025057675.1 Bacteroidia bacterium | reverse complement strand
CCACTTGGAAAACTAGATGCATCGGGTTCTTGTTGAATCAGCTCGCTACCTTTGAATTCGTGTATAGGTTTTCCTTCTTCTATTTTTAAGAAGGACTCATGTTTTTCAGCTGTGCTGCCTGTCAAAGGTTGAAACCAATGTGCGTAGTGTGTAACCCCTTTGCTAATAGCCCATTCTTTCATTCCTTTGGCAATTTCATCAGCGAATTTTCGGTCTATTTTTGTACCGTGCAGAATAGCATCTGTAATGTGCTTGATAACTTTGTGGCTCAAGTATTGGCGCATAGCTTCTTCATTGAATACATACTCACCAAATTTTTCTGTTCCATTGGTTGAAATGGGCTTAGGTTTTCTTTCGTTTACTTTGGCTAAGGCTTGAAAACGGAGTGTACTCATGTTGCAAAAATAGCTGTATTTTAGATACGTGTATTTTACTTTTAGCAAAAAAGGATTATGTTTAATTTTTTTGGGCGTGCCCTTGTGGGCGCTACGCTGCGCGTATACCTACAAGTAAACGCCCAAAAAACAAAAATTAATTTTTTCTATTCCCTTTCCTTCAATTCGCCGTTACACACATCTTCCTCAAAAAAATTAGGTAAAAAACAATTTTCTAAACTTTTCTGCGAAAAAATATATCGCCCATCACAAATAAAACCTAACTCTCCCCAATCTACCTGATTTAACTTATCTTTCAGATTCTCGACATTTGCATTAAAATTGTGCGGAAATATTGCCAAAACTGATCCATCATAATGAATGCAATTATGCACAAAGAAAGGATTTTTTAGCCGCGTTTTGCAATTGACATAAATACGCTTGCGATTAGAAATAAAATGCTTTCTACCCCATTGCCACCAATTCGTTTCATCAAAATACTTGACTTTGCGCCGCAACAATCGTTCCTTGTATGACAAAAGAACTTCATGATACTGGTCAAAAATCATTCTTCTGGTCTGACCTGTCTTGTAAGTGGTAGAGCAAACAAAATCTACATTACCATATACTTCATTAGTAAAAATTTCATCCGCACCACTTACCGCACCTACTTTAACAAAAAAAATAGACTTAAATGGCACAGTGTAATTAACTTTTACAAATAGTAATTGTCCATTTTGTAAAATAAAATGTTGATAACCATTTAAGTTGTGGTGAAACGTTTTCCGTGTAAAATTATCTTTTTCAAACCTCCATATTATACAATTAGGAGTAAAACCTTGAAAAACTTTGCTATCACCTAAATCAATAATATCCGTGATAGTACCTGTTTGATACAAAAAAGTATTGAGTTTAATGCTAGAAGTAGCTTTCAAAAAATCTCGCGGAGTGATGAAAATGAGTTCGCCATGTTTATTTAAGTGATGAATACATTTTTCTATGAAAAACATGTATAAGTTTGTCCTTTCATCAAAACAGGTTTTATTTAATTTTTTTTTAGTTTCACTTGGAATATCCTGAAAACGTACATAAGGTGGGTTACCGATGATTGTATCAAACTTATAGGTAGTAGGGTAGTCAAAGAAATCCATGTTAAGCATACCTGCTTGTAGATGAGAAGGATCTATTTCAATAGCTGTGCAATTAGCAAGGTGTTTGAAGAAAGCACCGTTTCCTGCGGAAGGTTCTAATACTGTTCCTTTGTTTTTACGCAAGGCTAATATCTGCAGTACAATATGCTCAGGGGTAAAAACCTGACCTAGCTGTTTGACATTATATTCCATCAAAGACTTCCTCCTCCAAATACTGCTTAAAAGAAGAAAAGTAAATATCAGATCTTATACTAGAAAGCAAAAGGTTTTGTAGTAAAGATTAGGAAATTTCTAGAAATAGTACAATATTTGCGAAAGTTCAA
>JANWVE010000266.1 GCA_025057675.1 Bacteroidia bacterium | reverse complement strand
TATTTTTTGTAAAATGTTGATTATCAGGATGCTCATTTAACAAAAAATCTCCTTAAACCTTGTGTTCATAAAGTCTATTATATTGGCTAAGATCAAAACAAATATATTTGCATTATTAATGCAACAAACAATGAAAAAAATAATCATTTTCTATTTTTTATTACAAAGCTTTCTAAGTTTATGTCAGCTTAGTCAAAATCAAAAAGACTCATTAGTAAAATGGTTAGAATATCCAAAGGTCAACTATGGAATGGATATCAAATTTGATTACAAGGGGTATAAAACCTCTCATCAATCTCCGAATGTTGTTCTCTCTTTATCTGAGCTCAATCAAGCAGATCTATCAGCAAAAATTCAAAATAACTACAAAGATGCTCCCCTGTACGGAGCAATGTGCATTCAAGCACTTAAACAAAATAACCGACAACAAGCAGAAAACTATTTTGCTAAGTCCACTCAGCTCTTTCAAGAGTGGCAAAGTAAAGAAACTAATAATCCCTTGCCCTATCTGCAACTAATTGAATTCTTATGGTTAGTTAAAGCTTACTCATACTTGGAGAGTATCATTCAAGAAGCTTTAGCAAAGTTCCCACAAGAATATGGTATTGTAGAACATGCTTTTCTATTTAATTTATTTGTACTCAATGATTTCAATCAATCTGAAAAGCACCTCAAAGAGATGGAAAAACAATCCCACCCATACGATATAGAAGTACTATACTATTATCAGGTGTTAAGGATACTTAAGATCATGACTACCTTAGACAAATTTGAAGACAATAAAACCATAGATTATGATTATTCAATAGTTGAAAAAGCCATGCAAGCGAACCCTAAATCTGTGGGACATGCTCATTTGTATCACTATTGTGTAATTGTCAAAGGATTTTTAAAATTATGCTTGAAGTATATTCAAGCCCAGAAACAAAGCAAACATCAAGTTACCTACAAAGGGTTGCAAAAGTCTAATAAAAAAGAAATTAAACAAATACAAAAAAGTGAAATGTTTTTGAAGAAAAATCTACACAAAATGTCTGATAATCAGAAGATATATGTTTTTTCTCATATAGGTACAGCTTGTTTTCTTACAGGAAAGTCTGATGAAGCAGTTTCTTATTTTGATAAAGCATGGCAAAGAGAACAAAGACCAGAGTTTTCAGATGCTATCAATTTCATTTACTCAGTTACAAAACAGTGGGACTCATTAGAGAAACGTCTAAAAAAAGAAGCCCAACTATCACCTCAAAACATAAAACCTCGTGCAGGATTAGTATTACTCTACCAAGAGGGGAGTGCTATTCCTAATCATAAGGCACTATCTTATTATGTTCAGGAGATAGAGCAAATATCTACTACTGACAAGTTAAAGAGAAAAGTACTATCGGTTTGGTATCTCAAAGAGAAGAACTTTAATACAGCCCCAGTGTATGTCTACTCTCTTGAGGATGACTTTGAGGGGCTTTCATATAAGATGACGCTTGCTGCTTTAGAAGACCAGGCATCTATGGTAAAAACGTATTTTGATAAGGCATACCAGTTAGACCCCGAGAACTCATACATTCTCAAAGTTAAAAGTCTGCTTAAATATTAAATGACATTAGGTCTTAGATAATTTTTTCTGGGCGTGTCCCTCGCTGATGCTCGGGTCGGCGTGCTACGGGCTAACGGTGCTGCGCCCCACCCGCCCACCCCCTGGGCAAGAGTGAAAGCGTAGGCGAGGGGCTACGCACCGTGCTATCGCACGCCCTCCGCATGCCTCACGCACGCATCAAGTACGCTAATCCCACTTATTCAAACTGTAACCTTGTAAGTAACTCAATATCAACATTAAACAAGGTAAAAATATAT
>JANWVE010000265.1 GCA_025057675.1 Bacteroidia bacterium | reverse complement strand
GGGCGGGTGGGGCGCAGCACCGTTAGCCCGTAGCACGCCGACCCGAAGCGCAGCGAAGGGACACGCCCAAAAAAATATAACTATTCTAAAACATATCCCTTTTCAACATAAAAAGCCAACCAAAGCTGTAATTTTGCGATATGTACACAGCATCATACTGGGAACAGAACGCTTTCTGGGAAAAAAAGTGGGATTTTATCATCATAGGTGCAGGCATAGTAGGATTTATGACTGCTCAAATGCTCAAAATTAAGTACCCTGACGCAGATATTTTGATATTAGAAAGAGGTATTCTTCCTATGGGGGCAAGTACCCGTAACGCTGGTATTGCCTGTTTTGGAAGTATCTCCGAACTACTTTTGCAAGAAAACGAAGAAAATCAAACAGCAATGTTAGACTTAGTTGCCTTTCGATTTAATGGCTTACAAAGATTATTTGAAGTAGTCCAAGGTAAAGATATTGGTTACCAAACTACAGGAGGTTACGAGGTATTTACTTCAGAAGAGGAGGATAAATATCAATACTATCTCACACAATTGGAACGAATTAACGCACTTTTAGAACCCATCACAGGGTTAAAGCAAACATACATTCCTAAGGATGAAGACATCACTAAATTCGGATTTAGAGGGGTCAAACACTTAATTTACAATCCCGCGGAGGGTATATTGCATTCAGGGAAGTTGATTTTTGTGCTTTGGCAAATGGCTCAAAAAATGGGTATATCAGTATGGAACCAAATGGAGGTACAGACACTTGTTCCAAGTTCAAGTTCAGTGCAAGTAAAAGTGAGTCAAAATACTCTTTACGCAAGTTATGTGATTGTTAGCACTAACGCATTTGCTAAAACTCTTTTGCCGCAATTAGATGTAGTACCAGGCAGGGGACAAGTATGTATCACTAAGCCTATTTCGAATTTAAGAGTAAAAGGGGCATTTCACTATCAAGAGGGCTACTATTATTTTAGGAATGTAGGTGAGAATAGGATTTTATTAGGGGGAGGTCGGAATTTAGATTTTGCTTCGGAGCAGACGTATCAATTTGGCTTTACCGAAATAGTGCAAAATACACTCATTAAACTACTAAAAGAGATGATTTTACCTGATATAACATTTGAAATTGACCATTGGTGGTCGGGTATTATGGGTTTTGGGAGCGAAAAAGCACCGATTATTCAAGAGGTTCTACCGAATGTATACTGTGCTGTGAGAATGTCAGGTATGGGAGTAGCTATTGGCAGCAAGGTTGCTGAAAAAGTAGTCAGTTTGATATAAACGTATTTAGACTGACCTTATTATTAGATTTAGTTTTATTTTTGGGCGCGCCCCTCGCTGCGCTCGGGTCGGGCTACTGCGCACTACGCATTCGCTTCGGTGCTTAGCTAACGCTCCGCACTGCCTAACGGCATGCTCCGTATCCCTCGCGCGTAAAATATCATACTAAATAACTACTCTCAAACTCACCTATTTCTTATATAAGCTTATGCTTTTTGAGAAATTCTTCATCTATCTTGACTAACTTGATGATTTTTTCAATAGGCATGTCCTCGCTTAATAGTTCCTTTATCATATCTACCTTTTCTTTTTCTGCGCGTTGTTTTTCTTGCTCTGCGCGTTGTTTCTCTTGTTGTAATTCTTTTTCTTTTTGTTCTGCGCGTTGTTTTTCTTGCTCTGCGCGTTGTTTTTCTTGCTCTGCGCGTTGCTTTTCTTGCTCTAATTCTTTTTCTTTTTGTTCTGCGCGTTGTTTCTCTTGCTTTAATTCCTCCACTAATCTCTCTTTATCTCGTTCTACCATCTTAAAACTCTCTATAATCTCATCCTCTATCTCCATGCTCTTTCTTACCTCCTCC
>JANWVE010000264.1 GCA_025057675.1 Bacteroidia bacterium | reverse complement strand
GCAGCACCGTTAGCCCGTAGCACGCCGACCTTGCCCACACGAGCGCAGCGAGACATGGGCAAGGACACGCCCAAAAATAAAACCTCTACACCGTAAAAACTCTCTAAAAACTTTATCTCTACTGCATTTTCATAAACCTGACCAATTGCAAAATATGCTTATCTTTGAAGCATGCGAACCTATCTATCCCTTTACTTTGTCTTTAATAGTATTTTGAATATAGCCATAGCTCAACATATTGCGTTAAAAAATTATTTGGAACAGCTCAAAAATGACCCTGACCTTAAATATGCAGGAATTAGCTTTTATGCTACATACCCCAAAGAAAAGAAAACTATTGCCGAACTAAACCCATACTTGAATCTATCCCCTGCGTCTACCTTAAAGGTAATCACTACTGCAACCGCATGGAGCGTACTCGGCGGAGATTATCAGTTTGAAACCAAAATTGAATACGATGGCGAAATAAAAAATAATATCTTAGAAGGAAACATTTACATAGTAGGCACAGGCGACCCCAGCTTAGGATCAGATAGAATATCTGGTAATCTAACCGCAGAAAAATTGATTGAAAAGGCAGCTAATGCAATAAAGGATATCGGTATCCAAAAGGTAAATGGCGCTATTGTCACGGATGAAACATACTTCGAAGATGATATCATTCCCCGCAACTGGATTTGGGAAGACATAGGCAATTACTATGGCAGTCCTGCTTACGGTCTTAATATCATAGAAAACACTTACACTCTTACCTTCAAAACCGAAAAACAAGGTCAAAAAGCAGAACTATTAGACTGCAAACCCAAAATTCCAAATTTAGAATTTGTTAATGAGATGAAAGTAGGCTCGCCCAATTCAGGTGACCAAGGGTTTATTTTTGGTGCGCCTTATACATACGTACGTTATTTGCAAGGTACTTTACCCGAAAATAAAGGAATATATGAAATAAAAGGTTCTATCCCTGACCCACCTTTGTTTGCCGCGCAGATGTTACACCAATATCTTGTTACCACAGGTATCAGCATCACTCAGAAACCCACTACTTCACGTACTACGCCTATAAAATCCAATAATAGAACTTTAATATACAGACATTTATCGCCTAAACTGAAATATCTTATCCTTCATACGCACTTAAAGAGCATAAACCTATATGCAGAAGCATTGCTTAAAACAATTGGTAAGAAAAAGCTCGGTGTGGGTAGTACAGAAGCAGGTTGTAAAGCTATTACGCAGCATTGGCAAAGTAAAGGTATAGACATGAAAGGGGTTTTTATCAATGATGGTAGTGGTTTATCTCGTAGTAGTGCTATTTGTGCTAAAAAATTTGTAGAGATTTTACAGGTAATATATGCTGAACCTTGGTTTAAGGACTTTTATGAAAGTATGTCTATTTCAGGCAAGCAAGGCTATGAAATGAACATGGGTCCTGGAACATTTTTAGATGGAAACGTGCACCTAAAAGGAGGGTATATTCTTCGTGTGTGTACGTATGTGGGCTTTATGAATGATAAAAATGGGAATTTAATTTGTTTTGCTATGCTATGTAATAATTACACGTGTTCTATCACCCAAATGCGAAAAAAATGGGTAGATACCATGCTGCATTTAGCACAACCTTGAATGGGTTTAGACTTGTTTGGGTTATTAAGTTTAAAGAATAATTTTATTTTTGGGCGTGTCCCTCGCTGCGCTCGGGTCGGCGTGCTGCGGGCTGCGCTATCGCTTCGGTGCTTTGCTGCGCTCCGCACCGTGCTGACGCACGCCCTCCGCATGCCTCACGCAAGCGGCAAATATGCTAATCTCACTTATTTGAAACTCAACTTTGTAAATAACTGAAAATCAAAACTCAACAAGATAAAACTTCGATATTTAAGGCTAATGGATTACTAAAAGTCCATGTATTCAAGGTTTAACCTTGTATATACCTG
>JANWVE010000263.1 GCA_025057675.1 Bacteroidia bacterium | reverse complement strand
TTTTAGAAATTTAACGACACAAAGATAATTTTTAGTTTTGAGAAAAGCAAGTTCAAAAAAAAACGAACGTGTTGAAAATGAGGGGATTAAATTTTTTGCGTGAGGCATGCGGAGGGTGGGCGTTAGCCCAGTGCGGAGCGCAGCGAAGCACCGAAGCGAAAGCGTAGCCCGAAGCACGCCGACCTTGTGGGCAAAAGCCCACAAGGGCACGCCCAAAAAATATCAAGATTAAACGGCTAAACTCTGTCCTCTTTTGTAAGGGGAAAATGGGCTTAATTTAATTCTCACCATAACGCAAAAACCATTTTTTAATCTCCTATATTCACATCATTATGCTCCTGATATGACTGTCAATCATACTGAATATATTCACAATCAAGATAAAAATAACTTGTACGATGACGTATTTTTGTTTTACTTTGCATACATGACAGCAGAGCAAGTCCTACAAGAAATACACCCTATTTTTCATGATATATTAGAGGATGACACTATCATTTTAACCCGAGAAACTACTGCTCATCAAGTAGATGGATGGGACTCCCTTTCTCATATTGATATTATTGTGGCTATTGAAAAACACTTTGGCATTCGCTTTACCTCAGCAGAAATCGCAAGCTTTAAAAATGTAGGCGACCTTGTAGACTGTGTGGCTAAAAAGAAATCTTAATTCTATTTAATGAAAATTGTTATTATCGGACCTGCTCATCCTCTGCGAGGGGGAATAGCAGACTTTAATCATGCCTTAGCTGCCGAACTGCAAACACAAAATCATATCGTAGATATAGTTTCTTTTAGCTTACAGTATCCTAGATTCCTATTTCCAGGTAAAACGCAATATACGGATAGCCCTCCACCTCAAAATTTACACATACACACAAAAATAAACAGTATATCACCGTTTAATTGGTTACATGTAGGTACATGGATAGCTAAAAAAATCAACCCTGATATAATCATTGTCCGCTTTTGGATACCTTTTCTTGCTCCCGCACTGGGCACAATACTTAAACAGATGAAAAAATACATACACTCACACATAATAGGTTTATGTGATAACGTTATTCCCCATGAAAAACGCCCCTTAGATAAAATACTAACTCGCTATTTTATCAACCAGTGCGATTCGTTTGTAGTGATGTCTAACAAAGTATTGCAAGATCTACGCAGTTTTACAGAAAAACCTGCTATTTGCTTGCCGCACCCTATTTATAACATCTATCAGCCTAGAGTAGATAAAAAAAATGCACGGCAGCAGCTCAATCTACCCTACAACGAAAAGATATTGCTTTTTTTTGGCTTTATCCGAAAGTATAAAGGATTAGACTTATTGTTGGAAGCACTACCTAAAATAAAAAATGAGGTAAAACTACTTATTGCAGGAGAGTTTTATGGTAATGAAGAGTATTATCTTGATAAAATAAAGTCATCGGGATTAAACGAAAGAATTTACTTACACAATTATTTCATTCCTCAAAACAAAGTACATTTATATTTCTCAGCCTGCGACGTGGTAGTACAGCCTTATCTTTCAGCTACGCAAAGCGGAGTGACCCAGGTAGCTTATTTTTTTGGAAAACCGATGATAGTTACTGACGTAGGTGGATTGAGTGAGATAGTTATTTCTCAAAAATCGGGATTAGTATGCCCTGTGGTATATCAAGATAAGCAGGTGGATATTATCCAAACCTCATATTTATTAGCAAAAGAAATAGATATATTTTTTGACTTACCATATCAGGATATGGAGGCGTTTATTTTATCAGAGGATTTTCAAAGTAAATATAGTTGGAGTAGTTTTGCTAAAAAAATACTGAATACAGGCTAAACAGGCTAAGTGTCAGAGATATTTTTGCTTAAGTCTATTTTCTTTTACAAAAAAATAGGTATGAATTAGTTTTTAAGTGTTTTTTGGGCGTGTCCTTGCCCACGTCTCGCTGCGCTCGTGTGGGCAAGGTCGGCGTGCTACGGGCTGA
>JANWVE010000262.1 GCA_025057675.1 Bacteroidia bacterium | reverse complement strand
TATAATTATGCAATGTTTTGTATATCACGTGTACTTTTGGTTGTGTACTCCGTGTACTTTTGGTTTTAGCTGTGATAAATGTTGAATTAAAACTGCAATATAAACACTTAAATCAAAAACAAAAGTTTTTTTGGTCATTTTTTGAATAACAAACGTGATGTAAGCAATTTATATCAAGTCTATTTTCTTTCATTCGGTATTATGGGCGTGTCCCTGCACGGCGTTTTCTTTTCTAAAAGAATCTGGTAAAAGTTCGCCGTATAGTTGAAGCACTTAACCTCACGCAGCAGAGATTATCCTGACCACGCATTGGCAATAAAACGTTCAAATAAGTAGGCCTGCACAAGAACATTAGCAGTAATAATGGAGAAAATGAGATACAAACGATATTTCTTGGATTTGAGATAAAAATAACCAAACCATGAAAGAAGTACCAGCAAGGTTAAACCTAAACGGTATAAAAGTATTTGGTTGTCTGGAATGGGGTAAGGAACGGTGAGTAAACTCAAAAGAATGTAAATTCCAACAGCAACAGTGAAAGAAAATTTAGAAAACAGGTAATTACGATGTACATACAAGACAAAAACGCTGTAAAAGACAGTAGCAAATGTATAGCGGCCAGAACTAACAAATTCCTTTTTGACAAACAAGGCAAAAAAAGCGACCAAAAAAAGGTATGTAAGGGAAAACAATTCCACCTTGCCTAAATTTGGAACGTTTTTTAATCTTGGATGGATGTTTATTTTCGGCATTAAGTATTGCAGCAGTTTTACTGATAACCATATACCTGAAATAATCCCTACCCAAACGGCTAAAAGGTCAATAAACATAATTTTTTGCTTATCCCATGTATAAAAGGGAATTTTCAAGAACCCTATTTCTACGTTGGTTCCCCATTTTTTAAGTGCGTGTATGAATGCAAACCATCTCCCTGTTTGTTGCCATTGCAGATATATCACTGAAAATAATCCCAAACAGGCACTGACACTCATGAAAAAAATATTCTTTATTTTCTTTTGTAAATGTTGCTGAGATAGCATTTCTGCCATAATGATACATGGTACTACGAATACAAATATAGAACGTGTAGTTGAGGCAAAAAATAAACCTACACAGGCGACCCAGAGATTGTTTTTATTCAGTCCGTAAAGAGTAATTGCAGAAAAAAGATAAAACAGCCCTTCCGAATAAGGCACGTACACAAAAAACAAGCACGGAGAGGAGAATACCAACAAAAATTCAATCAAATTATCTGTTTTCAGACTTTTCGCAAATATTAAAAAACCCATAAAAAAGAAAATGAAGTTCATGATGCTTATTCCAATGTTTCCCGTACCCAACCAATTACTTAAGAACTTCCATGCATAAGGAAACGCAGGAAAAAAAGCAGTAGTTGCTACATTCTTCTCACTACGATAACTTGAGTTCTTGATTTCTTGATAATGCTCAGCGTCCCACCTGACAATGCTAAACTCTGTGGGGAGTTCCTTGTATGGTGTGGCATAAAAGACAACAGTAAAGCATGCTGAATAAAGAAGCAGAAAAATAATGAATTGAACTAATACATTTTTTTTCAGTGCCAAAAAGTTACTTGATAAAGTTTTCATTATCCTGAAAAAGCGATAAAATCTAAATAGGAAAAGCTTTTTTACTTTTTCCGAATGCAAATATAGAAAAAAACAAAAAGTAAAAATGAAATGCAGTTACTTGCGAGTATCTCAATAGAATACTGCAATGAAGTAAACAAACATTGCAAGTTTTTTATATGTATTAAAGTGAATTTTGAGAACATTTATCAGTTAACAAGCACTTTTATGGGTTAGACGTGAGATTCTTATAACTGTTTTGCATGAGTTGAATTTTTTGGGTTGATTGTCCCTAGCATGGGCGTGTCCCTGCACGGCGTTTCGCTAACGCTCATGCATGCAGGGTCGGCGTGCTGCGGGCTACGCTGACGCTTCGGTGCTTCGCTGCGCTACGCACTGCTGACGCACCCTCCGCATGC
>JANWVE010000261.1 GCA_025057675.1 Bacteroidia bacterium | reverse complement strand
GAGGTCAAGTCTTTACGCTTGTTTTTCTAAAAAATGCAGGTATTCTAATGTGGCTTTGGCTTTGAAATTTCGTTCAGTGGGTTTATCTGCCATAAAGCGTGTGTATGATTGCGTAAAAACCTCATATTTACCAAATTTCTGCATAATTTGCTGAATTTTTTGCAAAGGAATGATACCTTCGTTATTATAGCTGAGAAAGATGTAACGAAATTGAGCTTGGGCTATAATTTTTTCAAGCATTGCAGGGGCTTGTTCTTTGGAACAAAATGCTGACCTATAATAATTAGGACGTAAGCCTGTTTTACCTTGTGGTTCAAAGATGTCGTAACAAGCTATGGTATTAAGCAAATGGTAGTTGCTACCATACTGACGCGTATTATAAGGGGGGTCTAAATACAAAATATCGCCTGAAATCTGATGGATAAGTGTTTCTACTTCTCCGTGATAAACTTCATGTTCGTGGTCATTGATTTCAAAATTTGCAGGTTCTATTTGAAGAGGTTTTTGAGCTGTCTTTTTGAGATGTTTCAGATAGGCTCCATACACTGATGCTGTATTAGCTACCTTGTCGGCACTTTCTAAAAGCGAGCAAAGCAAAAAATAATATTCATCTTCCGAAATCTTTGATTTCAAGTTCTCTATTTCGGTTCGAATAGCATCTATTTTTTTGCCGTTGGCTATGGAAAAATAATTACGAGAGCTACCTTGTAAAGTATAGTTTTGCGTGATAAAACCTTCTTTTCCTTGCAAAGTATTCAGATAATACAAATGCTCTAATGGCAAAGGCTGATGATTTTGAATGTAATTTCTATTCAGTACATACGCATAAAATTCCGTATCGCTGGCTATTACTTTTTTTACTTTGCTTTTGAAAGCTCTGCCTACAATACCTGTTCCTGCAAAAGCATCGTAGAAAATTGATTGCGTTAAATTTTCTTTGCCTACTATTTGGATTATGGTTTCACGGATGAAAGGTAGTAACTTGTATTTTGAACCGATGTAATTCACATCTCTTTATCAATAAAATAATGAAATAAAAAGTTTTGTAAGTTTTGTAGCCCAAATTTTTATGTTTGCAAGCGAATGTTTCAGAAATAGGCTCTGTAGCATTGTTAAAACAGTATAGATGGATCATTATTCCATCTAAAACATTAAAAGTTTAACTGAATAGACTAGCATATAAACAACTTTAGAATAACATTTAGTTTTCCTTCTTAATCGTGCTAAAAAATGACGAAAAAGACTATTCTATCCTTCAACCATAAACGTTTCCGCTTTGGATTGTATATGTATACTCTGGCACAAATGCTTCGTATGCTTTCCAATAAGCCGTACAAACCCTCTCCCTTTATCTTCGGTTCAATCTTCTTCCAAAGTTTTTCACCAGTTCAGTTCCTTTACAAAATTTTGTTGATTTACATTTTGGACATCGTTCCATAGTTTCGGGGTTGTAGTAATTTTTTTGCAAAAGAATCTATACAAAATTAACAATACCAAAATTTTAAGGCAGAATTAGAAACCCTAATTTCTTGGAATTTTCATATCCCTAATCTTAAACCAATTAAACAAATTTAACCTCTCACCGAAAGGATAGCTAAAAGTTACAAATCTTTGAAACTTAATTTTTCATTTTACGTAGCACCATTTAGTATAGATACCAAATTATCACGTTAAGGAAAATACAAAATAAAAATATTTTATTAACCAAAAAAATCAAAAACTATATGAAAAAATTGCTCCTTTTCTCATTTTTTATCTTTTCTACAAACGTACTTTAATTTGGGAATAGCTTCTTTTATTTTCTACTCTGCTAATTTTTGTAACTATGAGATTTTTTTTCACCATTGTTATCGCTGCGGTTATTTGGGTGTTTTACGAAAAACCTATCAAAGAGGCGGTAAATCATTTCTTTTCTAATTCTCAAAAAGTACTTCAAAATATTATTGCAAAAAGAGAAAAAGTACTTCAAAATATTATTGCACAAAGAGAAATAGAGATTATTCGCCATGCGATGGATTTGAATAATCCTACTACCCG
>JANWVE010000260.1 GCA_025057675.1 Bacteroidia bacterium | reverse complement strand
GGGGGTGGGCGGGTGGGGCGCAGCACCGTTAGCCCGCAGCACGCCGACCCGAGCGCAGCGAGGGACACGCCCAAAAAATTAAAATTTAACCTCTGTGTTTAATATACCTTCACAAACTCTATCAGTAATCGATGCTTTACAAAAACTAACTTAATTCCACATTCTTTTATGCAAGATATTGAAAATGAGAATGAAATAAAATACATCCTCTATCAAAAAAGCGCTGCTCATAAATTCTAAAACACTTGTACCAGTTGTACTTAGCAAACTATTTTTATTTTTGCGGCACAAGGCAACAGCATGAATTTATTTATTGTTATCAATCTTATATTCTATATTTTAACCGTAGCAGGTTTGTACATCTTGTTTGAAAAGGCGCGAAAGCAAAAACCTGATATTCATAGCAAGGTACGCGGATGGCATGCTTTAATACCTGGATATGGGTGGTGGGTTTGGCTTCAAATTATCGGAAAACCTTGGTGGTGGCTATTGTTTGTACCTTTACCTGCTTTTAATATCATGGTTTTTGGAGGAATGTTATTAGAACTTACACAATGCTATCGTAAAAAACACGAAGTTAAATATGTAAATGAACAAATAAAAGGTGTATACGTAAAGCGAGAAGTTGCACCACGCAGTACAGTATGGGAACAGCTCTTGATAGTCATCTTCCCTTATGTATATGTACCTTACTTAGCATTTAAGCCCGAGTACAAATACATAGGTCCCTCGGGTAAGATGGCAAAAGAAAAAAAATCCCGATGGAGAGAGTGGTCAGACGCCATCATTTTTGCAGGATTAGTAGCCATTTTGATACGTTCCTTCCTCTTCGAAGCCTTCACAATACCTACCTCTTCCATGGAAAAATCCTTACTAATAGGCGATTATCTTTTTGTAAGCAAATTTCATTACGGCGCTCGCATACCTATGACCCCATTAGCCATACCCTTTGCTCATCAAGAGTTTTTAGGTATGAAAGCTTATTCTGATGCTATTTCACTTCCGTATTATCGCCTCCCTGCCTTGCAAAAAATTAAAAATAACGATGTAGTGGTATTCAACTATCCCGGAAACATGTTCTCTCCCCAAGATCCCGAATTCTCTCGCCCAATAGATAAAAAGACCAATTATATTAAGCGTTGCGTGGGTATTCCTGGAGATAGCTTAAAAATAGTTAATGGACAAGTTTTTATCAACCAAAAGCCTCTTCCATTAGCTAAAAATGCACAACATGCTTACTTGGTTAAAACTAAAAACGTTCCTTTATCGCAACCCACAGACATGAGAGATATTAACGGACAAGTTATTTACGAACCTGATGAAAGCTTGCTTGAAATAGGTATTACAGAATGTTATCCCGGAGATAGTAGTACGTATCTTATTCACACATCAGATGAAAAAGCGGCTATTCTCAAAACTTGGGCAACAGTTAGTAGTGTTCGCAAACTAATACAACCCACAGGATTAGTAGACCCGCAGAGACCTCTCTTTCCAGGTAATAATAAACTCTTCCCATGGAATATTGATAACTTCGGACCTTTGCTCATCCCTAAAAAAGGCACTACAATTGATATGAATGAACAGACCTTTGCACTCTATGGCAAAACCATCGAACTTTTTGAAGGAGTAGGTAAGCTCACTTTTGATAATAATACCGTCAAACTTAATGGTAATCCAATTACTAAATATACTTTCAAATATGATTATTATTTTATGATGGGGGATAACCGTTGTAATTCTTTGGATAGTAGATTTTGGGGATTTGTACCAGAAACGCATATTGTAGGTAAAGCATGGATGATTTTCTTCTCGCTTAAAAATAAAGAGCATGCAATCAATAAAGGGTTTTTTAGCCGTGTGCGCTGGGGTAGATTATTTAACTTTGTGGCTTACAAGAAGTAAGTTACTTTTTAGCAAAGTGGGTGTTTTTTACATTAAATTAAATCTGATAAATTAAATAATGTTTTTGGGCGTGTCCCTTCGCTGCGCTTCGGGTCGGGCTACTACGCACTACGCTCACGCTCGGTGCTACGCTGCGCT
>JANWVE010000025.1 GCA_025057675.1 Bacteroidia bacterium | reverse complement strand
AGAAAACATAATTTGATGTGAATTAGAATGGCATTTAACTTTGTAAATATCTGAAAATGAGTGTAAAACAAGGTAAAAGGGGTTTGATTTTACCTTGTTTAGGGAAGAAATGAAGACAAGAATAGGCATAAAACAAGGTAAAGCATCAAAATACGGTTTGCGTGAGGCATGCGGAGGGTGCATGAGCAGTGCGTAGCGTAGCGAAGCACCGAAGCGTCAGCGTAGCCCGTAGCACGCCGACCCGAGCGTTAGCGAAGGGACACGCCCAGAAAACATAAATAAAAATATCAAAACATGAAATGTTAAATATCGTATATACTATATACTCAAAGAAAGACTAATAAAATACTTTTATATGTTGTAAGTTTTTTCTATTTTTGTACTTGTAATATCGTTATCCAAATTAAAATAAGGGTTGGTTATGAAAAATACATACATTACTTTGATTCTTCTTTTCTATGTTAGTGGCTTTGTTTCATTAGCCCAAACCTCTATGCCCCTTCCTGAGCATTCTACTTCTATCGGTCCTTGGACAAGAGGATACTACTTCATTGCACCTGTTAACTTCAACATCACGGGACTGCGGATTCCAACAGATGTACCAGGAAATACTCAACATGTGGAGGTGGTGCGTTTTACCGCTATGGAACCCCCTACTTTCCCTAACACTACAAACAGCTTTGTTTTTCTAGCACAGCACTATAATGTCAATAGCACTTCCATAATTCCCGTGAATATCCCAATCAACGCGGGTGAAATTATTGGAGTATATGGTAGCAGAAGTATAGGTTCAGGTGCAGGCTGCATCAGTAGTAATTCTTATGGGTCTTGTGGGTCAAATGAAGGTTACAGAAGTAGTATTGCGGGTTTGCCGGTTACCTTGTATCGTTCAGGCTATCAACATAATATATGTGAAAGCCCTGCGGCAAATATATGGCGAGAGAGCTGTAATGGCTACTACATAAGTAGAATACAACTATACTACAGTACACCCCTGTCCAGCAGCTATACTACTTTTACAGGCAAACTTAGTGAAGAGCAAGATGAAGTTATCCTGAACTGGGCATTTTCCAATGACAATTATGACTACTGCATCGTAGAACGCGCAGGAGATCAACCTTGTCAAATCAATCCTATCTTATCAGCACCTTCAGTGAAGCCATACTTAACCGCGGACGCAGTATTTGCAACTGCCATAGAACAAAATCCCTTAGTCAATACAGATGAGTGGCATAATAAAAAATTTGCTGAAATTGCACGTATCAATGTTAAACAACCTGTCTTTACTTTTGCAGACAAAAAGCCTTTGATTGGTAAAAACTACTATCGCATCAAGAGAGTGGATAAAGATGGTAAATACGAATGCTCTAATGTAATTGAAATAGAATATGGCGTAGAACCCTCTCGTATTGTCAATTTATACCCTAATCCTGTAATTAATACTGTTCAATTTGAGTTTGTACTCAGCCAAGATGAGTTAGTGGATATAGAACTGTATAACATTCAAGGAAAGCAAGTTTATGCTTATAGTTCGCCTGCATCTACAGGTACAAATGTATTTACTATGAACATGGATAGTTTTAATCCTGGTAGCTATTTTTTACGTATTCGTACCAAAGAGGGGATATTAAGCCAAAAATTTATAGTGGGTAAGTAAAGTAAATGAAGAGTCTTTCTGCGGCGCGAGATAATGTTAACTTTCTGAAAGAATAAAGTAATTATTTTGGGCGTGTCCTTGTGGGCGTTTCGCTTTGCTCATGCCCACAAGGTCGGCGTGCTACGGGCTAACGGTGCTGCGCCCCACCCCCTGGGCAATGGGTAGAGTGTGGGCGAGGGGCTTCGCACCGTGCTACCGCACGCCCTCCGCATGCCTCACGCAAGCAGTCAATAGACTAACTTTGCTTATTCAAAATTAAACTTGTAAATAACTGAAAATGAACACTAAAACAAGATTAAAGTATATTTTATCTTGGTAAATTATTCAAAATCAATGCAAAATAAAGTAAAACTTGGATGTTCAGGATTAAAGGGTTACCCAAAGTCCTTATGTGTAAGGTTTAACCTTGTACATGCTTGAAAATCAATGTAAAACAAAGTAAAGCAGCAACACTTGAAACAAGATAAAAAATTTTAACCCTGTAAATACTTGATAATGAACATCAAACAAGGTAAAGCAAAGGTATGCATAAAAGCAAGGTAAAACATCCAAAGGCTGCTGCGTGAGGGATACGGAGCATGCCGTTAGGCAGTGCGGAGCGGTAGCGTAGCACCGAAGCGTGAGCGTAGTGCGCAGTAGCCCGACCCGAGCGCAGCGAGGGACACGCCCAAAAGTAAAATTCTTTTTTAGACTTAATATAATCTACTCTACGTATGTTTTAAGTTCTTTTATCTTACTGATTACTTCTGCACGACTAAGATTTCTGTACTTTTCAGGTAACAAATCCTTACTGGTGCATTCTAATACAGCTACATAATTCATTAGTTCAACCTCTTCGGGGTAGGTGGGTGGTAAAAAATCATCAAAAGTTTTTTGAATAATTTCTGGGGTAACTTCACTTGCTCCTTCGGAAACTGCTCTAAATTTTGCCCGAGTAAGTGCTGCTTCAATATCTGCACCTGAAAATACTTTGCCATCAGTTATTACATTTTCGGGGATTTGTTCAACGGTCAGATTTTTAATACCTGTTTTTTTAAGCATTATAGCAAAAAGTTCTTTTTTCTCCTCTATGGTTTGAGGATAAAATAAAGCAATATGCTCTTCTGCTCTACCTTGGCGCTTAAAGTCAATGGGCATTAAATCAGGGCGGGCGGTCATTAAAAACCATATAATCTTACCTCTATGCTCGGTATTGCTCATAAAAGTAGCAATCATAGAAAAAACACGATTACTTACCCCACTATCTCCTTCATTGTTTCTATCTCCTAAATAAGCGTCTGCTTCGTCAATCATAACAGCAACGGGCGTCATGGCTTTGAGAATTTTAAGTACCTTCTCTAAATTACCTTCGGTTACCCCTTGCCACTGACTACGAAAATTTTTAAGCATAACCATAGGAACACCTATATCATTCGCAAAACAGGATACTAAAAAAGTTTTGCCTGTTCCCACAGGACCACATACCAAATACCCCATAGGAACTACATCCTGTCTGCCCTGCTTAATAGCATGTGCAGTTTCTAATAAGTGCTTTTTAGCATATTTATGCCCTGCAACGTCAGCTAATGAGTATTTAGAATAAACGAACTCCAATAAACCTCCTGCTTCTGCTTCAATGATTTCTTTTTTCTTTTCTTTAAGCGTTTCATAGTCAAAGATAATTTTGTTTTCTCTGACCTCAGCGATCATGGTTTTGAGGTTAATCAGGTTCATACCTGCGGTATGTTTGCCAAGTACAGCAGGGGATATTTTGAAAAAGTCAGCATAATTAGGAAAGCGGGCAAATTCGTGGGCAATGTAAGCAAGGCGTTGTGCTTCATCAGGGAACGGAATTTCTATTTCAGCAGTGTACGGGTTTTTGCGAAATTGTTGATTTAAGTCCGATAAATTTTCTGCTAATAAGATAAAAGTAATATCTGCTCCCATGAAAGTATGGTCATGGCTCCATTTGTGTAAAAAAGTAAGGACTGTACGGTCCTCGGCATTGTAATGAGCCGCTTCAGCCATAGGAATAAGAGTTTCTGCATAATCGACAACCATGGCGATGCGTTTCCCATCCTGAATGCGCACTTTGAAGTAGTTTTCTAATACCGCAAATGCACGTACAGGGTCTTTGGGGGGACTAGCCGCAAAGTTTGTCCCATATAGCGTATCGTATGCAGTTAAAGCGCGTTGAAAATCCTGCTTCATTTCGGCATTTTTGAACGATATGCCCGAAGCACGGTCGTAAAATACTATAATATCTCTACGTTTGAATAGCTCATCTCGCAAAAAATCTTTTAAGGGCAGATATTTATAGGTCTCTCCATTTTTCACGGGTTGAAGGTCGTGAATGTTACTGTGCAAGGTGAACATAAAAACAGTTTTAGTTACGTACTTTTGGGCAAGTTGCTGTACCCAAGCAGGATAGTTCTCTAACATATTGTAAAAATAGATACCGAAACTCAGAATACAAAATTTATCAATTCTGGCGATGGATAGAGTACGTATGTACAGACTTCCATAGTAGTATCAATATAACACAATATAACACTGTGATAATACTTAATATAACAAAAAAGAGCGGGGCATTTCCTGCTCTTTTCGTTTAAGTTTCATTTTGTGTTCTTTTTATTTGTCTTTCTTTTGAGCATTCATTTTCTCCATTTGTTTGTTAATTAAAGCAGCCATTTTTTGCATCATTTCAATATTGTTTTTAGTCATTGCGTCCATTTGTGCGCTTAGTATTTCTGCCATTTTCTTGTTAGTTTGCATTGCTAACTCCATTTGATGGTTCAAGTTTTCCACCATAGCGCGCATAGCTTCCATAGAAATTTGGGAAGTCTCTTGTAAGTTTTTGCGCATTTGTTCTGTATCAAATTTATTGTTTTCCATAGATCGGCAAAATTAGAAATTTTTTTTCAAAGTAACATACAGATAAGTCATAAATTTGATATTACCCTTTTAGATAAGTTCATGGTTAGAATTACGAAATACTTTTTATATATGATTTAACTATAACTATTTAGATTTAGCTTTGGGCGTGTCCCTCGCTGCGCTCGGGTCGGGCTATTCCGCACTACGCTATCGCTCGGTGCTACGCTATCGCTTCGCACTGCCTAACGGCATGCTTCATAGCCCTCACGCAGCTGTATTTTGATGTTTCATCTTGTTTTTATACATATCTTTGCTTTACCTTGTTTAATTTTGATTATCAAGCAATTACAAGGTTAAAATTTTTATTTTGTTTGAACTAAGCTAGATTTACCTTGTTTTATGTTCATTTTCAACTATATACAAGGTTAAACCTTAGATACATGGACTTCTTACTACACTTTAACCCTAAATAATCAATTTTTACTTTATTCTCAATTGATTTTCAGTTATTTACAAGGTGAAGATATGTTTTTTACCTTATTTGGTATTCATTTTCAGATACTTACAAAGTTAATTTTTGAGTAAGTAGAGTTAGCGTATTTGCGGCGATCTTGCGTGAGGCATGCGGAGGGCGTGCGTCAGCACGGTGCGTAGCACCGAAGCGAAGCGCAGCCCGTAGCACGCCGACCTTGTGGGCATGAGCAAAGCGAAACGCCCCACAAGGACACGCCCAAAAAATCATCAAAAATAAAGGCACAACAGACTTTTACGCCCGCTGTGCCGTTGTACTAATCTCGCGTTTGTTGTTCAATTATACAACCTCAATCATAATAGCAGATGCCCCTCCACCACCATTACAAATGGCAGCTACTCCGAGTTTCTTTCCTGTATCTCTCAATGCGTGAATTAGCGTAACGCATATTCTTGAACCTGAGCTTCCTAACGGATGACCTAATGCAACCGCTCCTCCCCAAATGTTTGTTTTTTCGTGGGGTACATTGAGGTTTTTCATGTAAGCAATCGCTACCGCAGAAAAGGCTTCATTTACCTCAAATAGGTCTATATCTTGAACTGTTTTTCCTGTTTTTTGCAGCAGTTTTTGAGTGGCATTTACAGGCGCTAATGGAAACTCTTCGGGGGCACGTTCTGCATCCGCAAAAGCTATAATTTTAGCCAAAGGCTTGACGCCCAAAGCATCTGCTTTTTCTTTGCTCATTAACACTACGGCACTAGCACCATCGTTAAGTTTTGAGGCATTAGCTGCGGTAATAGTACCGTTCTTATCAAAAGCAGGCTTCAAGGTTGGAATTTTATCATACTTGACCTTAAAGGGTTCTTCGTCTTTATCAAATATGATAGGGTCTGCATTACGTTGTGGAATTTCAACAGGGGTTATTTCCAGAGTAAACTTACCTTCATTAACCGCTTTTTGGGCTCTTTGATAGGATTCTACGGCATATCTATCTTGGTCTTCACGAGATATATTTTCGTTTTTCGCGCAGCCCTCGGTAGCATTGCCCATGTGAAAGTTATTATATACATCCCACAAACCATCTTTAATAAGTCCGTCTATAAGTTCGCTATGCCCTA
Organism: Bacteroidia bacterium; assembly: GCA_025057675.1. Lineage (GTDB taxonomy): Bacteria > Bacteroidota > Bacteroidia > JANWVE01 > JANWVE01 > JANWVE01. The sequence goes on along the minus strand of JANWVE010000025.1, from coordinate 17,673 downwards.
GTCTGTATCCATTGCGTGCCTGCATAAGGTAATAAGGGACATTAGTCATGCTTTCCATTCCACCTGCTACAATTACTTCTGCCTCGCCAAGCATGATGTTCTGCGCGGCTATCATGATAGCTTTCATACCTGAGGCACACACTTTATTGACCGTAGTGCAAATAACAGAGTTAGGAAGCCCTGCGAACTTAGCAGCCTGGCGGGCAGGAGCTTGACCTACTCCCGCACTCATTACATTACCCATGATTACTTCTTGAACTTCATCAGGTTTGATACCTGCTTGCTGAACCGCCGCCTTAATAGCAGCCGCACCAAGTTGAGTAGCACTTAAACTACTTAAAGCACCGCCAAAGCTCGCCACAGCAGTACGCTTAGCGGCTGCAATATACACTTCTTTCATGCAAGCAATATTAAGAAATATTTTGTTTTACTAACCACTCTCTGAAAATTTTACTTTTCTTATGAATAAAACTAATACAAAAAACAGTTAAAAAGCTGTATATCAAAGAAGTGAGTATTATGTAATTCTTTATTACGTAATCGTATCTTGTATTATCCTTGAAAGTAGCTGTATTTGTTACAAAAAGTTGCTTTACATCTCCTATATTTAAGGAATATACTACCTCTGCACTCTGTCTTTTTCTGTATAGCATGTCATCCTCAATATCCCTATTCCTGTAAAATCTGTTAAGATCCAGCAAACCTGTTTCCTTGACCAACCTCTGCCTTGTGTCTTTGTGTATGGCTATTTCTCTCAGAATATCTTCTATTTTGCTCTCAGTTTTGTGCAAGTCTTCGTCTATCATAGCATATTTATCTCTGAATATAATTATTTTACGATTTTGTATAACTTCGTTATACTTACGTATATTCAAATGGATGTATTCCCGAGCAAACATAGTATCCGAATGAACAAAATGAATATGTACGTACATTAACTCATCAATCCTATCAAACGTGAAATACAACCTACCTTGTAACAACATAAAAGCAATTTGTTTTTGTCTTTCCGCTTGTGAATATGTATCAAAATGGTAGTTATCCTCCAAATAACTAATCTCTTTTTTATCCACTGTTTCTAAAATGTAGTCTTTAATCAGTCTTTTACCTTTTTGGGTATTTACTTTACTTTCTAAAATTTGGCTATTATATTGAAACACATACAATATATTCAAGATACCTGATGGAGTAGCGTGAATATTGTTGATGTTTTCTAATGTGTAGGTCCCCGTCGGTTTGTTTAGAACTGTAGTTGCGGTAGTTCTATATTTTCTTGTGCTTTTATCTTGGATAAAAATACGATGCTCTATTATCCAAAAGAAAATAAAAGCACATAGCCACAGTATTATTTTTTTCCATGTTTTCATGCCTGAACCTCTTTAATCTTATAATCAGCTCTGTATAAGAACATGATAGTTATAAGTATCAGAACAAATAAAAGTCCTGCAACTACTCCAAGTACAATGCTACGAATACTTGAGTTTTGAGAGACTTTGTAAGGTGGCTGTGGGTAATCTAGCACCTGAATAATTGGTACTTTTCTGGTTAGCCCAATCTCTGCTTCTGCTAATTGTAGAGCTATACTTCTGTAAATACTCTCTTGTAGTTCTAGTTCACGAGTAAGTTTAATTTTGCTAAGTAAAGCGACTTCTTTCACATTATTTTGATTGGCGTCATTAAACTGAGCTAGCGTTTTTTCTGCAGCTTCTAGATTTGCTTTAAGAGAGTCGTACCGTGTTTTAATTAGTTCATAATTTCGTTTTGCACGTTTATATTTTTGTCTAGCGTCAAATTCAATAAACTCTTGAATATACAAATTTACAATGTAGCCTGGCAGCTTAGGATTATCTGCCCAAGTAGAGCTAATTTCCATAAAGCCAATGTTATCTGGTCTAAAAGTCATACTGCTCTTTACAGCTACTGCCGCAAGATAAATTTTATTTTTTGTCTCTTCTTTATTTTTACTTGTCAATTCGTCAAAATGCCGGCCTCCTTTATACTTCTTATAAGCCTGAGATTGTTCTGCTAACACTACATCATACACGTAAACACTATCTAAATGATCATAGTATTTTATCTTACATTTTACGACCTGTTCTGATAGAGCCCTACTTTTGAAAATAGGAACTAAGCTAGATAATGAATTTCCACTACCAGATAGCTGTTCTAACAGATAGGGTACAGCAGCAGTGGGTGTTTTTGCTTCATCAGGGTATATGACCGCTGTGGCTGTATATGTTTTTACTTTACTTCTTTTTGAAAGTAGAAAACCTATTACTAATCCTACAACTGCTCCTAAAACTATCCAGTACTTGAATTTAATAACAAGGTAAAGGTAGCTCAAAAATATGTCTTCTACGCTCTTATACTTAGCCATAGCTACTTTTCGCCCTCTCTCAGGGAAGCAAAAGTAATAAATCTTTGTAAAATGACGTTTGAATTAACCCTGTTTTTATTTTTGTGGGTGATAGGGCAGTCATGATTATGATGTAAGATCATTTTTTTATTCTGTTGAGCGTGTCTTTGTACAAACAAGTGCAAGGAAATGTGGAAAAGAGCACACCCAAAAAGCCTACCCTTGCTCAATCTGTATAACCAATAAACTTTTGTACCTTTGTATCATGCGAATACTAACTTTATTTTGTACATGTCTATCATTCAGTTATGCATTAGCCCAAATTCAAATACAAAATATTCAAAAACACATTACTTATTTAGCTTCCGATAAACTACAAGGGCGCGGTACAGGCGAAAAAGGCGAGCAATTAGCAGCAGAGTACATTATTAAACATTTCAAAGACCTAAAACTTCTACCAAAAGGAGAGAGTAATACTTATATCCAAACATTCAATTTTATAGAAGGGGTAATCCAAGAACCAACGATTATTCGTGTAAATAAAAACAAAAAAACTATTTGGCAGGATAAAAAAGATTACTACGCTTTGCCCTTTAGTGCCAGCAACGAATACAATTTACGAACTCTTCATTTTGAACATGTCAATGAAGGTATTATTGCTTCTACGCTCCAAAGAGATGACTACCTCAATAAAAATGTGATGGGTAAAGTAGTTGTAATGTATTCCTTTCCTGAAAAAGAACTCAATCCCCATGATGAAAACAATAATTACTACTCTTTTAGAGAACGTGCCAAAATAGCACAAGATAAAGGAGCAGTGATGGTTCTTTTTATAGATAGAAAAGGAAGTTATCATTTTCAAGAATTACCTAAAACAAATCCCAAAGCACAATTTTTACGTATTCCTGTACTTTGGTTCTCGTACGAGGCATTTGAGCAATTAAGGCAGCTAAATATAACTGATTTCTACCTTAAAATCAACATAAAGCCTAATCAAATGAAGGGTAAAAACGTAATAGCTTTTTTAGATAATCAAGCCCCGCTCACAATCGTCATTGGCGGACATTACGACCACCTGGGACTCGGACATTACCACGGTTCGTTAGACCCTAATCCCAAAAATAAAATTCACAATGGCGCAGATGATAACGCTTCAGGTACTGCGGGTGTTTTAGAATTAGCACGATATTTTGCTAACAATAATCGTAAAGAAAGTTTTAATTTTTTATTCATTACCTTCTCGGGCGAGGAGTTAGGTTTATACGGATCAAGCCATTTCACTAAAAATCCTACTATCGATTTAAATACCGTAAACTATATGCTCAATATGGATATGATAGGACGCTTACGAGAACAGCAATTAGCCATTAACGGGGTAGGTACTTCGCCCGTGTGGGTCAATTTAATCCAATTACTAGATAGCATAGATACCCAAATTAGTACAAAATTAGACTCCTCAGGAGTAGGACCCTCTGACCATACTTCTTTTTATCTCAAAAATATCCCTGTACTACATTTTTTTACAGGCGGACATCCAGACTATCACAAACCCACAGATGATGCAGATAAAATTAACTTTGAGGGCACTGCGCAGGTACTTAACTTTATGATACAGTTGATACACAAAACAGAAGGTATGCCCAAACTCATATTTACGCCCACTAAGGAAAAGAAAAATGAAACTGCACCTGTATTTAAGGTAACTATGGGAATCATCCCTGACTACATGTATAGTGGTAGGGGAGTGAGAGTGGAAGGGGTAAGTGCAGGTAAACCTGCCGAAAAGGCTGGGATTCAACCGAACGACATTGTACTTCAAATAAATAATGATGAGGTTACAGACATAATGGCTTATATGAAGTGTCTTGCTAAATATAAAAAGGGGGATATAGTCAGAGTAAAGATTGAACGTAACAAACAAATAATAGAGAAAGAACTTATATTTTGAACGATTTGGGTTATTAACTTTTTATTTCTTGGGCGTGTCCTTGTGGGCGTTACGCTGCGCGTATGCCCACAAGGTCGGCGTGCTGCGGGCTGCGCTATCGCTTCGGTGCTTCGCTGCGCTGCGCACTGCTCACGCACCCTCCGCATGCCTCACGCAAGAACCTTGGCAGGGCGGCAAGTGCTATTTATTCAAAGTTTCACCCTGTAAGTACCTGAAAATGAATACAAAACAAGGTAAAAATAGATTCTGACCTTGTAAATTATTGAAAATCAATTCAAAATAAAGTAAAATTTTGGGAATCAGGGTTAAAAGATTGCAAAAAGTCCATGCATTCAAGGTTTAACCTTGCATATGCTTGAGAATGAACGTAAAACAAGGTAAAATAATCCCACTTGAAAGTAAGATGAAAAATTTTAACCTTGTAAGCAGTTGATAACCCATGTTAAACAAGGTAAAGCTAATGTATGTCTAAAAATCATGTAAAACATTCAAAAGCTGCTGCGTGAGGGATACGAAGCATGCCGTTAGGCAGTGCGAAGCGATAGCATAGCACCGAGCGTTAGCGTAGTGCGCAGTAGCCCGACCCGAAGCGCAGCGAAGGGACACGCCCAAAAAATGAACATAAATCAATATAAATCATGAAAAATAGTCATTACTCCAGCATAAAAACAATCTATTCCCAAATGATGGCTTTACCTTGTTTTTGCAGCAGATTACCTTTTTCATAGCTTAGCACCCCATTCACCCAAACTGCAAGAATACCTTCCGAAAACTGATTAGGATTAGATACCGTAGCTTTTCCGTTAATGGTTTGAGGGTCAAAAAGGACAAGATCTGCCCAAGCGCCATCTACTATTCTTGCTCTATCTGAAAGGGGCTGCGGAACGACTTTTTGAGGTAAAATAGTCATTTTTTCAATCATTTTTTCTAACGGAATACCTATTTCTAAACCATGCTTGATACTAGTTGCAAAGCATCCTGCACCGCGAGGGTGCGAGTTTGCCCGAGGTTCGCTTTCTATTCCGCCATCTGAACCTATCATGCAAAAATCTTCTTTCAAAGCTAAATCCACCGTTTTGTTCAAAGGTAGCGTTCCTTCGGGTACAGCTACTAATTTGACAGTTGTACGATACTTTGCAAAGCTTTGAGCATTTAAACGCTCCTCTGTACCTACCACTTGCAGGTCTGCATAATCCAAATTGTATCTTTGCTGCCATCCTGGGTCAAACCGTTTAGAATGAAGATACGTTGCCCAATAAGAATAAGGATAAACGCATACTGTAATCTGCAAGCCTTTCTCAATCGCTGTACGAATAAGCGTTAGAGCTTGGGGCATATTAAACGCTCCCCCTGTAGAATGTAAATGGTCAATATGTATGCGTACGCCTGTGCGCTCTGCCAAAGCAATAGCTTCTTTTACACCTTCTAATTCTTGTTCTTTTGAGGAGTAGCGAAGATGCAAAAAGAAAGTTCTATTGTATTTATGAGCAATTTTTGCGTACTCTAAAAGTTCCTCGAACGGAGTAGGTTGATACTCAATGCTATGAGATACACCTAATGCACCCTGTTCTAAACACTGTTCTACTTTCTTGTAGCGTGCCGCAAGCGTAGCATACTGATTGCGAATGTTCATTATTTTAGTGGATACACCATAATTGATATAATGCGGTTTTTGCTCAAAAGTAGAATAATAGGTTCTAATTTCATGCTGTCCGCCGTGCATTTGTAGAGCTGTAGTAACGCCATCGGTGATTTTATACTTTTCTACAATAAGATAAGTACGCTCAGGATTTGCGCTGTTATCGCAAAGAATGTCAATAAAACCAGGAGATAAAACATAATTTTGGGCATCGTAAGTGTATTTAGCAGGATAGTGCTCTACTCCATCAAGGACAATTCTACCCAGTTCGTTTATGCCCACAGTTATGGTTTGCCACTTTCCTTTACAGAATACTTTGGCACGCGTAATTTTGTAAAGTAATGTTTTTTCTTGTACGCGAAGGTAAGGTAAAAATACGGCACCTACTGTTAATACACTGCATTGAGATAAAAATTCTCTTCGAGAAGGAGACATATATACAACACCATCCAAAGACCAATAAAAACTGTACAAAGGTATGTAAAATCAGACTTTTAACAACATTTTATTTTGGGTGTGTCCTTGTGGGCATGAGTGCCAGCGAAATACCTACAAGGAAACACCCAAAAAAACTTAAAACCTAAATTTTTATCCCATAGATTATATAGAATATCATCATATCATATAACTTCACTGAAAAACAAATTTTTTCAATTAAAACCCACATTTTGTTGTTATTTGTCTATATTTGCATAGTTAAATTATGGAACTTGAACTTCCCATTTATTGGTCAGACTACGAAGATATCGCCATGGCTTTATACGAACGCTTCGGCGATGAGTTCAATGAGTCTAAAATATACAGAATACGTTTCACCGATTTATACAAGTGGGTATTAGAAATCCCCAATTTTAAGGGAGAACCTAAAGACTGCAATGAAGGACATTTAGAAAAAATACAAGCTGCCTGGGTATATGAATGGCGTGAAAATCAAAAGAAAAAGTAGTTTATGCTTTCAGAAAAAGAAACCAAAGAAATTCAAACTTTATTGTATTTATTAGAGGATACGTCTATTGCGGAAGAGATAGAAAAGCATCTTTTAGAGCGAAAAGACTTACTCAAAAGGTACGTAGCCTATACACCAGATGCTTTACAAAACGCGTATTTACAAGGTATATTAGACAAGTTAATCAGAGAAGAGGTATTTACGAGCTTTGCTCAATGGATTGAAAAAGGATGCAAGGATATTTTTGAAGGAGCAATGTGGGTTACTTTATACATGAATCCCCACATTGATACTAAATTTTATTTTGATTGTATCCAAAAATGGTATCAAAAGGCACTGACTAATCTGCCCGTCTATCCTACACCGATAGATATTGTTCGTAGTATCAATTTAGTATTGTTTAAGAAAGAAGGCTTTCATGGTGCCACAGAAAATTATCAGCACCCAGATAACAGCTATATACACAGAGTTATAGATTTGCGTAAGGGGATACCTTTGTCATTGTCTATTATCTATTTAAGCATAGTCCATCGAATGCGCGTGCCAATTTTTGGAGTCAATCTGCCTGCACACTTTATTATGATGTACAGAGACGCAAATGAAGAATTTTATATCAATGCATTTAATCAAGGAGTAATTTTTCACAAATCCGAAATAGATGCCTTTATTCAAAACGCACAGCTGACCCCTAAACCCGAGTATTATAATCCCTGCGCAAACATAGATATTATCAAAAGAATGCTTGTAAATTTGAGAAATGGTTATATTTCTATGAATAATATAGAAAAACTCAATAAGTTGGAGACATTTGCTCGTAAATTCTTTCCCGAGTATTTTATCTCTCCACCATCAGATGAAAACCCTGAAGAGGAATAGAACAACTACTTGTGCTTCAAGGAACTTAACAGCAGCATACAATTCAAATTTTTGTTCTGGGCGTGTCCCTCGCTGCGCTCGGGTCGGGCTATTCCGCACTACGCTCACGCTCGGTGCTACGCTGCGCTTCGCACTGCCTAACGGCATGCTCCATAGCCCTCACGCAGCAGCTTTTGAATGTTTTACCTTGTTTTTATACAACGTCTGCCTTACCCTGTTTAATGCTCATTATCAAGTATTTACAAAGTTAAAATTTTTTACCTTATTTGAATTCTGTTCATTTTATCTTCTTTTAGATTGATTTTCAAGCATGTACAAGATTAAACCTTGAATACATGGACTTTTGATAACCCTTTAACACCAAGTATGCAATTTTTACCTTTGTAGTTTTTTTACTTATTTAGGTCAAGAACCTCAAACTACGTTATCAGATACTTACAAAATTAAGTTTTGAATAAGTGAGCTTAGTCTTATGGCAGCTTGCGTGAGGCATGCGGAGGGCGTGCATCAGCACGGTGCGAAGCGCAGCGCAGCACCGAAGCGACAGCGCAGCCCGCAGCACGCCGACCTTGTGGGCATGAGCTAAGCGAAACACCCACAAGGACACGCCCAAAAAACTAATATGATAATCCAATAAAGCAAAACATAAATTATATTTACATTAACAAAGAAACTATTTAGTACCTAATACACTTTTCAAACATAATATGCAACATCCGTATGGCTTTATCTTCATCGGCGGAGGATTGAGCAGCACATTAGCCGCCTACACCTGGCTACAACTAGGATACGACAAACCCATCCTCATCATTGAACAAAATGACCACCTTTGCGGTAATCATACATGGAGCTTTAATCAAACCGATATACTTATACCCGCATGGAATACCTTATACCCTTTAATTGATGCATCCTGGAAAGAATATCAAGTCAAGTTCCCCAAAATAGAAAGAACCGTATCTATACCTTACCATACCTTATTCTCAAATAGCCTATCCGCTAAAATACAATTCTACGCAAATAAAAATCCTTTGCTACACATTCTCACAGGACAAAAAGCAACCATTTTACAAAGAGGAAGCATACAATCTAATCCCGTAATCATCACTCAAGATAAAAAAGAATATTCAGCAGAATGGATTATTCAATCTACAGGGCAAAATACAATAGACTCAGACACCGCATATCAAAAATTTGTAGGAATAGAAGTATCCTTAAAATCAGATGCCAATTTATCTAATCCCATCGTTATGGATGCTACCGTACCACAAAAAGACGGCTTCAGATTTATGTATATACTCCCTTTTACCCCCACCAATTTACTCATAGAAGACACTTATTACAGCTTAAATTCCAAACTGGATGTACCCACTATTATCACCGAGATAAAAAATTATGCACAAAATAAAAACTGGCAAATAAATACTATTGACAGACAAGAAAAAGGGGTTTTACCTATCCCACTTTCTCAAAAAAAACCCGCTCCCATCACGGACAAAGTTTTGCCTTTAGGTATGCACGCAAATTTGTTTCACGTAACCACAGGGTACTCCTTGGCTACTAACTACAACTTTATATGGCAAATATACCCTCATTTGAAAGATAAACACTTGCATATACTTTGGCATAAAAAATTACTTGAATTCTATCAATCTATGCGGTTTTACCGAGTAATGAACCACTTTTTATTTATAGCAGGAAAGACAAATAAACGCTATCGGTTTTTGGAGGTATTCTATCAACGGCAAAAAGAAAGTGAAATCGCTCGTTTTTATGCAGGAACAAATACTCTTCAAGATAAAATACGCATTTTTTCAGGTAAAGCACCTTTCAAACCTAGTATCTATTTACTTCAATCGCTCTTGGGTAGGCGAAAAGAAACCTAAAAACTAACCTTGAAAAAACACTATTTTTGCTGCTATATTATGCGGTTTCTTATCGTAAGGTTCAGTGCTATTGGGGATATTGTTTTAACTACACCCGTTATACGCTTGTTGAGAAAAAAATTCCCTAATGCTACTATTGACTATACCACCAAATTGCAATATGAAATATGTGTCCGACATAATCCATACCTTAACACTATTTATACATTAAAACCTAAACAATCTATATTTTCTTTTGTTCGCCAGCTACCTACCTACGACTATATCATAGATTTACACAATAATTTACGCACTTTTCAACTCAAATGCTTAATGCAAGGTAAAAAGTTCAGTTTTACAAAGCTTAATGTACGCAAATGGATATACACAAAGTTCAAAATCAATCTCCTTCCTGATGTACATATTGTAGACCGTTATGTTGCTACTTTACAGTATTTTGACATTCAAAACGACAATCAAGGATTAGATTTTTTTATTCCGCAGAGCGTAAAAGAAAGTATAAAAGATGCTTATTATCCAATACCTCGTATAGCCATAGTGTTAGGGGCTACGTATTTTACTAAAAAATATCCGCTGCATCATGTCCAAGCTGTGATAGATTTATTAAACGAACGCGTAGTCCTTTTAGGGGGTAAAAATGAAATGCAGGAGGGCATGTATTTACAAAACTATTTTGGCAACAAAGTATTAAACTTGTGTGGAGCATTAAATTTATTAGAAAGTGCGGCGGTATTACAGTATACTGATGTGGTTATCACTAATGATACAGGTTTGATGCACATAGCTGCGGCATTAAAAAAGTATGTTATTTCGTTGTGGGGCAATACAACACCATATTTTGGAATGTATCCTTATCAGACAAAACATGTTATTTTACAGAACAACGTTTTATCTTGCCGACCATGCAGTAAAATTGGCTATGCTTATTGTCCCAAAAAGCACTTTAAGTGCATGGAGGATATTCTTCCGCAAAATGTAGTAGAAAAAGTCATAGCTGTAATTTAACTTCATAATTTGTTATTTTGGGTTTATTGAATTTATTTGGGCGTGTCCCTCGCTTGCGCTCGGGTCGGCGTGCTGCGGGCTGCGCTATCGCTTCGGTGCTTCGCTGCGCTACGCACTGCTGACGCACCCTCCGCATGCCTCACGCATGCTGCATTTTGACGTTTTACTTGGTTTTTATACATATCTTTGCTTTATCTTGTTTAACATTGATTATCAAACACTTACAAAGTTAAATTTTTTACCTTGTTTGAATTGCTTTCATTTTATCCTTTTTTCTATTGATTTTCAAGTACATACAAGGTTAAACCTTGAATACATGGACTTTCTACACTTCTTAACCCTGAACACTTATACTTTACCTTATTTTCAATTGATTTTCAAATATTTACAAGGTTAAAATCTGTTTTTACCCTGTTTAATGTTCATTTTCAGATACTTACAAGGTTAAGTTTTGAATAAGTAGAGTTAGCATACTGGCGGCGTAGTTGCGTGAGGCATGCGGAGGGCGTGCGTTAGCACGGTGCGAAGCCCCTCGCCCATGCTTTTACCCCCTCAACCAGGGGGTGGGCGGGTGGGGCGTAGCACCGTTAGCCCGCAGCACGCCGACCCGAGCGCAGCGAGGGACACGCCCAAAATAACCAATATCATCTCTCAAATTAACTTATCTAAGCTGTATGTAAAGAAAGGTCTGCATGAATGATTAAAGTATGCAAAAATTTCGTACTTTTGTAAAAAATAATGAAAAAATTAGTCTTGTTTATACTGTGGGTCGCAAGTATAGCTACCCAAGCCCAAGTAGGTGGAAGAGGCGTTTTTCAAGTATTAAATCTTGTGCCGAATGCCCGAATGTCCGCCTTGGGAGGGTATGGAATTACATTGTACGACAACGACGTAAACACTACTTATCAAAATCCTGCGCTTATCAACAGTAGCATGAAAAATAGATTAGGAATTAGCTACATCAACTCTTTTGCCGATATCAACTATGGATACACAGGATATGCACACGAGTTCAATAAAATAGGATTAGTCGCAGGAGGTGTACAGTATATCAATTATGGAAAGTTTACAGAAACAAACGAATTTGGCGAAAAAATAGGCACTTTTACCGCTAATGACGTAGTACTCTCCGCAGGCACAGCACGGCACTACAAAGAAAAATTCCACTTTGGGACTAATATTAAATTGATTTATTCGGGTATTGCACAGTATAGCTCCACAGGATTTGCCACAGATTGGGCAGGCGTGTATCAAAATGATAGTCTAAACATCACCAGTGCAATAGTTATTAAAAACTTGGGGTTGCAAATCAACCCATATATACCCGGCGGAGTACGAGAAAAACTTCCTTTCGAAATACAAGCAGGATTTAGTCATCGGCTAAGACATCTACCTTTGCGCTTTATGTTTAACTTTATTCATTTAGAAACCCCTAATTTAGCCGCCATAGACCCTAATGCACCTAAAAAATACGATATCTCAGGCAATGAGATTAAACCCCGGGTATCATTAGCAGATAAGATATTCAGACACGTGGTCATAGGGGGCGAGTTTTATGTAGGTAAATTCGTTCAACTACGATTTGGTTACAACCATTTGCGCAGACGAGAATTAGCCGTAGAAACTGCAAAGGGACTCTCGGGTTTTTCCTTCGGTGCAGGGGTAAAAATTGCTATGTTTAACATTGATTACGGTTTTGCATCCTACAATGTAGCAGGTACTACGAATACTTTTTCGCTCACTGTAGATGTAGCTAAATTAAGTAAAAAGACCCAAAATTGACGCAGTATTGAGATTTTTTATGCGCTTTTATCTTTTACTTCATCTCGCCGTGTTGTTATGGGGTCTGACGGCTATTTTAGGCAAGGTAATCCACTTAACCCCTGTTCCAATGATGTGGTGGCGTACTTTGCTGACCTCCGTCAGTGTAGGCATGATATTATTGATTCAGAGTACCTCTTTTTGCTTACCTACACCTAAAAAAGTAGATATCAGAAAAATGGCTTGGATTGGTTTTTTAGTAGCCGTTCATTGGTTGCTCTTTTATGCTTCTGTTAAAGTTTCTAATGCATCGGTTTGTTTGGCGGGGTTTGGTACAGGAACACTTTTTACGGCTATACTAGAACCTTTAATGAATAAAAAATCTTTACATTGGGTTGAGTTAATTATCAGTATATGGGTGATGATAGCCATTTATATCTTAGCTCAAGCGGATATAAGCATGATTTTAGGTTTAACCTTATCTGCTGCTAGTGCATTTTTTTCAAGTTTATTTACTATTCTTAACAAAAAATTATCTCATTTGTACAGTCCTTTTGTGATTTCTTTTTATGAAATGGTTTTTGCTTGTGGTATTTTGACTTTATTTTTAGTGTTAGCTAATCTTTATCAAAAAATAGAGGTATTGCCACCGTCATTTTGGGATTGGGTTTATTTAATAGTTTTAAGTCTTTTTTGTACTGTGATAGCGTTTAGTATTTCGGTTTTTGTGGTACGGCGGTTAAGTGCGTTTATGGTTACCCTGACAACAAATTTAGAACCTGTGTATGGTATGCTTATCGCCTATTTTTCTTTTCCGCAGACAGAGCGGATGAATACTCATTTTTATGTGGGTGCAGTTATGTTAATAGGTAGTATTTTTGTGTATTTATATCTTAAAAAAAGAAAAGTAAGGTAAAGTAAATACAACCATAAAACGGATTGTGTTTAATTTTTCTTTGGGCGTGTCCCTTCGCTGCGCTTCGGGTCGGCGTGCTGCGGGCTGCGCTATCGCTTCGGTGCTTCGCTGCGCTTTGCACTGCTCACGCACCCTTCGCATGCCTCACGCAAGTGGCTTTTGGATGTTTTACCTGATTTTTATACCTACGTTTGCTTTACCTTGTTCAGTGTTGATTATCAAATATTTACAAGGTTAAAATTTTTTACCTTGTTTGAAACATTGTTATTTTACCTTGTTTTATATTGATTTTCAAGCATGTAAAAGGTTAAACCTTGAACAAGCGAACTTTTGATAACCCTTTAACCCTGACTAAATACGCTTTATCTTGTTTTTCACTCATTTTCAAATGCTTACAAGGTTAAAATATATTTTTATCTTGTTTAGTGTTCATTGTCAGATACTTACAAGGTTAAGTTTTAATAAATGAGCTTAGCCTACTTGCCGCTTGCGTGAGGCATGCGGAGGGCAAGCCGTCAGGCTTGGTGCGAAGCCCCTCGCCCACGCTCTTGCCCAGGGGGTGGGGCGCAGCACCGTTAGCCCGTAGCACGCCGACCTTGTGGGCATACGCGCAGCGTAACGCCCACAAGGACACGCCCAAAAATAAACTTCATCCTCTACCAAGTGTGAAACATTACTCTTGTTTTACTAATCGCCCATACCAAAGAGAACCTCCTATAATAGTCCGTAAAATATATACGCCCGCAGATAAAAAAGATATATCTACCTCTATAAGAGCATTATCTTGATTAACTTCCTTTGAAAAAATAGATCTTCCGAATACGTCTTTAATCTCTAACAAAAGTTTATCCTGTTTTTGTGGTAGTTCTACAAAAAGTTTCTCCCGAGCAGGATTAGGATAAAAATTGAGCAAATAGACTCTATCTTCCACCTCAATAGTCGTAACTTCATCAAAATTGCAAGATACAGAGCTGGCTACACTGCAACCTGAAAAAGAAGATACAGTATCAGGAATGAGTCCCCTTTCTACGAGGTGCATTTTAAGAGTGTTAAAATACATACCCCCAAATAAACTACATTCTGCTTGAAGCAATAGCATAGCTGCATCTTGCATAGACATATTATTTGTCAAACCATAGAGCATTTGCAGTACAAGTTTATCAGTTTTAGAAGCGCCTAAATCCGTCCAAATATCCATTAGGGCAGAGGAGAATATAGGGGCATCAGCGTATATGTTTCCCGTAAGATGAGTTGGATATTTTTTAGTAGAGTTTGTTACTCGCCCTGACCAGAAGGGATTATGTCCATCCCAGTTAAAAACATGATACCAGGCACTGTAAGGATACATAGCTCTTGAAAGTGAGGAAGCAAAATAGTCCCCAATCGCTTCGTCAACTGCCATACGTTGTGTGCCTGAGTTAGAGTTAGGGCTAGCTTCATTACTAAGTGCGTGTCCGTATTCGTGTATAATTACGTCCATGTCTTCGGCATCATCTACGCCACCTGTGCCCAAATGAATATCACCCGCTGTACCACTAACAAAGGGCTGTAAATAAAAGCTATTGTCTGCATTGCCATAGTGAGCGTCTACCCGCACAGGACGATTACCGATATTATTAAATCCTAAACATTGTACATAACGTTGCATTCTGTCAATGAAATAATAAGCATTAGTCTGTTCAAATCCCTGCTGATTACGTGTATATTCAAATTTAGCTGTACTGCTCTGTGCTAATGTATCCACAGGAGTACCTAAATCAACTATTTCTACATAAGGACCTTTGAGTTCAAAAGTATTTATGAGAGTATTGTAAGTAAGCCCTTTAAGTTTTACTTCTTTTCGTTGTGTTTCTAATAGAGGGTTATTTGCGTCGTTGTTATCTGTACAAAATATACCACAGCTGCCATACGTATTTCCAGAGCTAGTTAATGGGTCAGGATAAAAAACGTATCCCGTAGTATCACTGTCAGAACTGTATGAGAAAAACACACGATGGTCTTGATAATAAAGTATATTTAATGTATTTGCGTCTATGTAGTAGCTTTCATTAAGTCCATTATCTCGTAAATTTATCTTAAAAACGGGTGTTATAGTGCTATCGGATGAGGGTAGAAAGCCTTCTTCTATTTGATATGTATTTTTACCTTTGAATAAATAATTGTATTTTGTGGTAACCTCTTCTTGTAAAAAGTGGTACGTAGTTGGCTTTACGTATGGCAGTGCGGTTGAGAGAATACTATTACATTCATTTTTTAAGGTATAATTTACTTTTGCAGTAGCATAAAATATTGGGTATCCTTGATATTTTTGTTGATAAAATAGGTGTTTGCCTGCGGGGCTTTGTTTTTGATAGATGAGTTCAAAAGTAGTATGTAAATGTTGGTTCAAATAGGTTTGCACCTCTATTGTTGTTGGATGCCTAAAAAATTGACTTTTACAGTTTTTTATCAAAAAATAAGGTATATTTTGTGCGTTACTAACATTTGAGCAAAGTACAAAAAGGCAGAGCCAATAAACTACTTTTTGCATAAACAAAGATAACAAATTATCGATAAATTGATAGACCAAAAGGCATTATACGTTATATTAGATGCTTTGTGTAAATAATTTTATTTTTTGGGCGTGTCCCTTCGCTGCGCTTCGGGTCGGGCTACTGCGCACTACGCGTTCGCTTCGGTGCTACGCTATCGCTCCGCACTGCCTAATGGCATGCTCCGTATCCCTCACGCAAGCAGTTTTTGGATGTTTTACCTTATTTCTATACATGCGTTTGCTTTACCTTGTTTGATACTGATTATCAAATATTTATAAGGTCAGAATTTTTTACCTTGTTTCAAATGTTGTTATTTTACCTTGTTTTACATTGATTTTCAAGTATATACAAGGTTAAACCTTGAATGTATGGAATTTTTGCAACCCTTTAACCCTGATTCCCAAAATTTTACTTTATTTTGAATTGATTTTCAATAATTTACAAGGTTAAAATATGTTTTTACTTTGTTTGATATTCATTTTCAGATACTTACAAGGCTAAGTATTAGTAAATAGGATTATTACGCTTGCGGCTTATCTGCGTGAGGCATGCGAAGGGTGCATGAGCAGTGCGTAGCGCAGCGAAGCACCGAAGCGATAGCGCAGCCCGTAGCACGCCGACCTTGCCTACACGAGCGCAAGCGAGACGTGGGCAAGGACACGCCCAAAAAATTAAACTATGAACTACAATAATTTATATTAAAAGTATATTTATCTCGTATTTCGTATCTTTGTATATGATATACTCCAACCCATACACACAAATTATTGGTTACATGGATGGTCCAGGAATGATAGACCGTACCCTCTGGCTATTCCGCAAGCATTTCAAAGACTATCTCATGATAAGCTTTATCACATTTGCTCTACCCCTTGTCATCTTTGTAAGTTTAATGATTGCTACACATACAGAATATTTTATATCCAAAAACTATGATAAAATTGTAGGACTATTTGTCGTAGGCAGTATAATTGTGTTTCCTACTTGCATGATGTTATTTAGTGTTTGGAGCGAGATGGCAGTAAGCTTCTATACACACAAACGCATACATTTAGAAAAAGTAGATTGGTGGCAGGCTTGTAAAAAAACAGCACTTTACATCATTCCAAATATATTAGTAAAAAGCGTTCAATTTTTTATTACAACTGTAGTAGGTATTTTTGGAGCTTTTGTGTTATTTGTACCCATCGTTGGCGGATTACTTCATGTTTGGGTATCAGTGGGTACATACACGTATCTCACAGCCCTCTTCCCGATAATTACCATAGCAGAACCTAATACCTCTTTTTTTCAAAGATTTGCACGAAATAGAAGTTTAATTTCTAAAAAAATATTTCTATGCTTTAACATGGCTACCGTAGGCACTCTTATTCTTGCAGGACTGCTCTGGCTAATGTATATTTGTATTGGTCTGACTTTATACTGGATACTTATCCCTTACTTCAAACAGCTAAATGACCCACAAATTTCTATGAGAACCTTTACACAAATTTTATCTATTCTTTTCACATTGCTTACAGCAGGGGTTTTTATGCTGGCTGTTCCTACTAAGTCCATATTCTACGCTATGATGTACTATAGTATGGCAACGCTCAAAGATGCTTATCATTTAGAATACCAAATTAAAATGTATCAAAAAATGACCTCTTCTAAAATAATATGAGTGACATTTTTCAGATACAAAAAACTGTACTTTTTACAGTATGAAAAAAATATAACTCTCTTTTCTCTGTTGAAAGAGACATTAAGTAAGGCAAACATACAGATTTTTTTAACACTGATAGAAAGTTTTTTAAGGAATAGAGA
>JANWVE010000259.1 GCA_025057675.1 Bacteroidia bacterium | reverse complement strand
GATAAAAAAGGGTATCCTATTACCTTTGTCATTCCAGGAAATAATCACCATGTAGCTATTTATAAAGATAGTAAGGGTAACTTACATGAGCATGTCTGTACCTTTTGGCACGCCGTTGAACGTAAGAAATATGGAATACCTGTCATTATTCAAAATCCAAAAGAAGTACATGATGACTTAAAACAAGCAAACAAGAAAGTTTCTAATTTCTTACTTAATGGGCTGCCAAATCCAGAGTGGAAATACGTAATGAGTATGCAGCAAAATGAAATGTTTATATTGAATATGAGTAAAAATAAAGTAGAAGCAATTATCAGAGATAAAAACTATCAATTACTTTCACCGCATTTGTACAGGGTTCAAAAGCTCACCCAAGGAGATTATACATTCAGAAATCATCTTGCTACTCGAGTGGATGACAAAAATTCTAAGTTTGTAAAATCATTTGGGTGTAGAGCTACTAGCGCCAATTCCTTGCAAAAACTAAATCCCATCAAAGTGCATATTAACCGTTTAGGTGAGATTACGGATATTCTGGAGTATATCCCTGAATCGCAAAGTTCTCTAGCATGATAGGCAAAACTTTGTATTTTAGTCAAGCGGTATATTTAAGTATTCGGAATGAATTACTTGTAGCTCGCTTTGAAGGGCAGGATATACCGCTTGAAATTCAAGAACGCTTAAATTCCAAAAATGAAATTACTTTTGCTTTGTCTGAAGTGGCGTATTTAGTGTTAGACAATCCTCAAATTACGCTTACGCAGGCAGTATTTGAAGTTTGTATGAAGGAAAACGTAGCTATTGTTACTTGTGATAGTGCGCATATACCTACGGGGTTATGTTTAGCATTGCATAGCAATGTATTACAGACTGAACGTTATAGAGAGCAAATACACGCTCCTGATATGTTAAAAAAACAACTATGGGCACAAGTTATTAAGCAAAAAATTATCAATCAGGGGAGAGTATTGTGTGCATGGCAACCAAAGTATGACATAGCTTATTTTCAGACCTTATCTAAGGCAGTTAAAAACGGGGATATTTCAAATTGTGAAGCCACAGCCGCCAACTTTTATTGGGCAAGGTTATTTTCTCAAATACCTGGCTTTATTCGCAGACGGGAGGGTATGCCCCCTAACAATCTACTCAATTACGGATATGCTATTTTGCGTGCCATTACTGCGAGGGCTATTGTAGCAACAGGTTTGTTGCCTACTTTGGGTTTGCACCATACTAATCGCTACAATCCGTATTGTTTGGCAGATGACATGATGGAAGCTTACAGACCTTATGTAGATCATTTAGTGTGTCAGATTGTTAATCAGTTCGGTATTCCTGAACAGTTGGACAAAAACATAAAAGCAAGATTATTACAAATTCCTTACATAGATGTTCATTTTAGAGATGAGGTTTCTCCTTTGATGAACGGCGTACAAAAAACGATACATTCTTTGTACAGGTGCTTTGTTGGGGAGGATAGAAAACTGTACTTACCTGAAATAGAGCTATAATTTTTGCTGATGAAATTAGATTTTTTTTTGGGCGTGCCCCTCGCTAACGCTCGGGTCGGGCTATTCCGCACTACGCGTTCGCTTCGGTGCTACGCTAACGCTCCGCACTGCCTAACGGCATGCTCCATATCCCTCACGCAGTTTAACCCTGGATTTAGATTTTTACTTTGTTCTTAACCATAACCTTGCTTTACCTTGTTTAATGCTGACTATCAAGTATATACAAGGTTAAACTTTGAATACATGGACTTTACACGCTCCTTTAACCCTGAATACGGAAATTTTACTTTATTTTGAATTCATTTTCAATAATTTACAAGGTTAAAATATATTTTTATCTTGTTTTATGTTCATTTTCAGACACTTAGAAGGTAAAATTTGAATATATGAAGTTAATTTACTTGCGGCGTTTTTTGCGTGAGGCATGCGGAGGGTGGGCGTTAGCCCAGTGCGGAGCGAAGCGCAGCACCGAAGCGATAGCGTAGCCCGTAGCACGCCGACCTTGTGGGCATACGCGCAGCGTAACGCCCACAAGGACACG
>JANWVE010000258.1 GCA_025057675.1 Bacteroidia bacterium | reverse complement strand
CAGCACCGTTAGCCCGTAGCACGCCGACCTTGTGGGCATACGCGCAGCGTAACGCCCACAAGGACACGCCCAAAATAGTCAAATCATTAACTTTTAATCGCCCTGCGTAGGATTTTGGTATAGCTTGTGTTTATCTAATTGTAAATTGTAAAAGAATACAAACTTATTCATTCGCTTTTATACTATCTTTTTATTTAATTTTGCAGTATGAGTTCGTTGAAAAAAATAACAGCTATTTACTTCATTTTTATCATCTTTAATAACCTTTTGGCACAATCTCTTGATGAAGCTACTTCCCTTTGGCACTCGCACAAATACAACTCTGCATCACGGCTATTTAAAAAAATAATTGAAAATAGTCCTACTAATGCCGAAGCATACTATCGGTTAGGAGAAATGTATTTGGAATGTGAAAAATTAGACTCTGCAAGAATATACTTTTCCACAGGTACAGAAAAAGTACCTAACGGACCTTGGAATTACGTTGGGCTTGCCAAAGTGAATGCAGAAGGAAGTAATTTAGCCGAAGCCCGTAAAAATACTGATAAAGCCCTCAACCTGACCGCAAACAAGGATGTAAATATACTCAACGAATGCGCAGAAGTGTATATTCACCATGCCGCAAAAGACCCAAAATATGCCCTTACGCTATTAGAACAATCCTTGAAACTTGACCCTAAAAATATTCATACATACATATTAAAAGGAGATGCCTACCGTGCTATGAATGATGGCACTAACGCCCTAAAAGCCTACGACGACGCAGAAATGAACGATAAGAATACACCCAAAAAAGGACATTATCACATTCATAAAGGGCGCCTTTACAAACAAGGTAAAAGCTTCGACGCCGCTGAAAGTGCTTACCTTAAAGCCATAGAACTTGCTCCCAATAACGCCGCCAGCTACAAAGAATTAGGAGACTTATACTATCAAGCCCGTAAGTACAATAAATCTAAAGAGTATTATGACAAATATCTATCTATGGCAGAACCTACAATGGACTTCTATAAGCAATATGCCCGTTTGATGTATCTAATGAAAGATTTTCAAAGCTTGAAAAAGATCACTTCTACTGCCAGTGGCATAGATAATAACGTATTTTTAATTAACCGATTAGCAGGATACGCTGCCTTTGAACTCAAAGAATATGATGCAGGTGAGAAATATCTTGCCCAAATGTTCAAAGTTAAAAAACCGAATGATACTTTATTAGCATCAGACTATGAGTACTACGGAAAATGTTTATCTAAACAAAAAAAGGACTCATTAGCAATTGAAGCCTATAAAAAAGCCTTAGAAATTGACCCTAAAAAAGAGGAAATTCACGGTGATATGGCTTTCTCTTATTTTTCTATGAAAAAGTACAAGGAAGCGATTGTAGAATACGAATATAAAATCAAGAATCTTAAACCAAATGCAAATGACTATATTTATTTAGGTAGATGCTATTATTTTGAAAAAATGTACGTAAAAGCAGATACTGCATATATGAAAGTTATGGAACTTGCCCCCTCATCTCCTCAAGGACCTCTGTGGAGAGCTTACTGCAATAGTATGATAGAGCAAGAACTCAACAAAGATATTAAAGACCCTAAACAAAAAAAGTGGTTAGCTAAACCTTTTTATGAACAATTTATATCCATGCCTGATGCATCCAAAGATATCTACAAAAAAGATAATGCTAATGCTTATTCATATCTTGGATACTATTATCTACAAAATGACGATAATAAAAAAGCCGTTGAAATGTACCAGAAAGCTTTAGAATTTGACCCTAATAATAAAGAAGTTAAGGACGCCGTGGAGCAGCTCAAGAAAAAAGGTTAAAATCCAGTCATCTATGAATAAAATTGAGGGTTTAGAGGTATATTTTTGGGCGTGCCCCTCGCTGTGCTTCGGGTCGGCGTGCTGCGGGCTGCGCTGCGCTTCGGTGCTACGCTGCGCTACGCACTGCTTACGCACCCTCCGCATGCCTCACGCAAGCTGCTTTTGGATGCTTTACCTTGTATTTATACCTGCGTTTGCTTTACCTTGTTTGATACTGATTATTAAATACTTACAAAATTAAAAATTTTTATC
>JANWVE010000257.1 GCA_025057675.1 Bacteroidia bacterium | reverse complement strand
AGCGCAGCGAAGCACCGAAGCGAACGCGTAGTGCGCAGTAGCCCGACCCGAAGCGCAGCGAAGGGACACGCCCAAAATAAACCTATCTTTTCAATACCAGCATGTAATTTTTTTAGATATTACTGAATCTGCTTAAATTGTGCGAGCATATTTTTATGCTTTGGGACGCCCAAAAAGGTTTTTATCCCATAACTTTACCTTAATTCAAAACTTGCCCTCTTAGCGAAGTAATGTCAATGTCCCGACCTTTGTATCAGTCTTGTTATCTCTATTGGTAGCCGTAATTATATAGGTATAAACGCCTTCTGGAATTTCAGGGGCTGGATCCCACTTATCATTGCCCTCAAAGATCTTATTGCCCCAACGGTTGAATATCTGAATTTTAATATTGCTATAATTCTGGAACACTGGTGCAAATACATCATTACTGCCATCACCATTGGGGGTAAATACGTTAGGAACAAACATTGTGCTACCCTCAGGTAGAACAGTTACAACTACGCGAGTAGTATCAGTGCATCCTAACGCAGAGATGGCTACCAAAGTAACTGTATATGTTCCTTGGGCAGTGTAAGTATGAGTAGGTGAAGTTAAATTGCTGGCATTTCCATCGCCAAAATACCATTGATAACTTACAGCATTCGTACTGTTGTTGGAAAAGCTAACAGTGGCGTTCGGCATATTAACAGGGTTAGGATTGGCATTGAAGCTAGCAGTAGGTTTAGTACTTACAGTTATCTGTACTATGTTTGAAAAATTGGGTGTGCATCCTGCAGTAGTAACTTCTGCGCGGTAGTAAGTTGTTTGTGTCAAGTTGCTGATGAATAAAGTATCATTATTTGCGCCTGGAATGTTAGTAAAGGTAGTATTGTCGGTAGAGGATTGCCATTGGATGCTGCCTGAATAACCTGTGAGCGTAATAAATGTGTTTTGTCCTGGGCATATTGTTTGGTTAGAATTTGCAGTGCCTGCCACAGAACCGCTTGTTACAGTAACTTGAGCCGTAGCAGTATTGGGGTTTACGCAGGTTCCATTAGAAACCATTTGTACACTTACAATATCCCCTGCTGATAGGGTCGTAGGAGTTACAAAAGTATTTGTTGTAGCCCCTGTAATAGGATTTCCGTTAATAAACCATTGATATGTAGGTGCTGTTCCACCATTAGTAGGAGTAGCTGTAAGTGTAATAGCTTGTCCTGCACAAATTACAGAGGGAGAAATAGCAACTGATGCAGCTTGAGGTGCAATTACTTGTACATTAATCACAACAGGAGTATTGTTACATGCTCCTTTTGTTCCACTAACAGTTACAGTATAATTACCTGCAGTGTTCCAAGAAACGGTTATAGAAGAGGTTCCGCTACCAGATACAATCGTACCTCCACCTGATAGTGTCCATGTATAACTATCTTGGTTGTTGAGAACTGTATAAACTCCATTACTGCCTTGGCAAACTAGGGTATCTTTGTAAGTAACAGTTATTCCAGGTGAATCTTTTTGGTTGATAGTAATGTTAGCTCCGTTATCTGTACCAACTGCCGCAGGAGAGGATGAAATAACCCTTACACGGTATAAATTTGAAGCAGTAGTAGATAGAGGAATAGTTCCTGTGATAGTACCACTTGGATTAGTTCCTGAAAGTGCTAATGTACCTAAAACAGTAGTACTGCTGGCAAAACTACCTGAACTATTGGATAATTCAGCTGTAAATACATTGCCCGAGCTAAATGTTCCTGTGGTAGTAAAAGGAACACTGATTGCATCTCCTGCGCAGTAGCTTATAGGTGTGATTGTACCTGTGCTAATATTAACAGCACAAGGATTAACGGTAATATTTACAGTAACAGGCGTTCCAGAGCATCCATGAACGTTTGTTTCGGTTACGGTAATTGTTTGCGAACCTGCCGTTGTCCAATTGACGGTAATGCTATTTGTACCCGCACCTGAAGTAATAGTTCCACCTGTAACAGTCCAGTTATAAGTAGAACCAGCGGTAGCAGCTACGCTATATACTACATTATCTCCTACGCAAACAGCACTTGTAGGGGTAATAGCAGAAGTGTTAGGCACAGGGTGAATAGTGATATTT
>JANWVE010000256.1 GCA_025057675.1 Bacteroidia bacterium | reverse complement strand
GTAGCACCGTTAGCCCGTAGCACGCCGACCTTGCCCACACGAGCACAGCGAGCCGTGGGCAAGGACACGCCCAAAAAATATCAAAACTCAAACTCTTTTGTCAAAAAATCTTTATTACAAAAAATGTCTCTAAAATAACATTCTCACCTTCATGTATATATTGACAAAAAACATATTTTTGCATTATGGCATCTGTGAACTCACCTATACGGCGCTTTGTTAAACCAATACTATTCAAACTATTTGGCAAACGCCTGTACAAACACTTTCAATACCTTGCTAAACTCAAAGACATAAAAGAACGATTAGTAGAAGAACCCGAAATTGAACTTCTACCTCATTTTATACATGCCCAAGATGAAACCTTAGATATTGGGGCTAACTACGCTTACTATACCGAAAGAATGGCTAACCTATGCAAACAAGGTAAAGTATATGCTTTTGAACCAATCCCCTTTACTGCATCTGTAGCCCAAAAAATCATCAAAAAATTAAAATTAGATAACGTAGTCTTTTTTCAAAAAGGAGTAGGAAATAAAACAGAAACCATGCAGTTCACCGTACCTAAACTTAACTTCGGTGCTATTAGCGCAGGACAAGCACACATTGCTACACGAAATAATGAAATGATTAAAAACTCTACGTATCATATATCAGATGAATATGAAACCTTTAATTGCCAAGTCGTAGAAATAGATACTTTTCTACTTCCTAAACTTAAAAACCTGACCTTCGTAAAAATTGATATTGAAGGCGCAGAATACTTTGCTTTGCAAGGTATGAAACAAACTTTACTGACCTTTAAGCCCGTTATTCTAATTGAGATTGTCCCTCTTTTTCTCAATAGTTTTAATGTTAATATACAAGAATTTCAATCCTTTATTGAAAAGGATTTAAACTACCTCATTTTTGAATACAATAAACCTGTTCAAAAGTTAGAAAAGGTTACAGGGCGAGCATTAGAAAAAGATAAAAACTACATCCTTATTCATCCTGATAAATTATCTCCATTGAGCCATTTAATTGTGTAAGTATGGATACAGCAAATAAATACATACAACAAATTAAAGATATATTTGAACAAGAAAAAGATAGATATGCTGCTCACAAAACTATCCAGCCAATTATGGCTAAGCTAACCCAGGACAAACAATTCCTACATGATATTATTAAAAAAAGCCTTTCTGACCCTGAATTTATAGCCAAAGTTAGGCACTACCCTACATTATCTATGTACATTTACAAGGATAAAAATATAGATATGAATGCACACATTTTCATGCCCCTTCCTGACCAAAATACAGATATTACTTTTCAAAGCATTCATCATCACGGTAACCTGCTTTTGACGACCGCAGCCGCCTTCGGACCAGGATACGAAAGTATTTTATTCAAAAAAGGCTTTACTCTAGATATGGATACACAAATTGCGACTATGCAGGTAGAAAAAATTTATCAATTTCGGCAGGGTGAAGTAGAATTTGTAGATGCTTTTCAGCCGCATGTAGTATTCTTTCCCAAGGATGTATCTATTACTTACGTTGTATGGTCTAATCAAAAACCAGAGCATGCTACGGCACAGAGCCTCAAACAAAATCCCTTAATCCGTAAATTCAAGAAACCTATCAAAAAGGTACTACATCGGCTTGGATTGTCCCAAAAGATGGGAATTAACGTCGTAGAATACTACGATTTTTATCCCGAGAATGGAAAAATCAAAGCACTCAAACACAGAATTGAATTTGAACATGGAGATAATCAAAATTTTTTAACTAACTTTTTTCATGTTATGCAAAAGGTAGGTTTTCAAGATACAGACTTTCTATCACACTTAGCACAAAAGTATCCTCAAAACTCTACTTTGCAAACCTTAGTACAAGGTTTTGTAAGCGGAGAACCTATTCCTGCTCCTTTTTATGAGAGTCATCGTACTGTGCGGTATGTTAATTTACACAGAGAAGAAATTATGAAAGCAATTCACTCCTGAAATAAGAAATAACAAGGGTCTTATCTATCAAAGGTTAAGTTTTAATTTTTTTGGGCGTGTCCTTGTGGGCGTTACGCTGCGCGTATGCCCACAAGGTCGGCGTG
>JANWVE010000255.1 GCA_025057675.1 Bacteroidia bacterium | reverse complement strand
GGGTGGGCGGGTGGGGCGTAGCACCGTTAGCCCGCAGCACGCCGACCCGAAGCGCAGCGAGGGACACGCCCAAAAAAATAAAATTGTTAGACTTAGTACATAAATACCTGTTACTTACTCTGCACAAATATCCCCTTGAGTAATTTAATCTGATTACGGTATAAAATAACTTTATTATCGTTCTCTAATTTTTTCAATAAACGTGAAATTACTACTCTTGATGTAGCTAACTCGTCAGCAATTTGTTGGTGAGATACATCTAAAACCGTAGAAGATACCAACTTAGATTTTTCAATTAAGTAACGTATCAATCGTTCGTCTAATCTCTCAAAAGCAATGAGATGTATGCTTTTAAGCAGTTCATTAAAACGATTGTACATGGTTTGAGTAACAAAACTTTTCCATGTAGGGTACTTTACAATCCACTCATCCATCACACTGATAGGTAAAAGCAGCAGCTCTGCATCTTCCTCTATCACTGCCCTAATCTCACTATTTCTTTGTTGCATACAGCAGGTAAAAGTCATGGCACAAGACTCATTAGGGTATACATAATATAAAAGTAACTCTCTCCCACTTTCATCTACACTGAAAACCTTAATAGTGCCTGAAATCACAATCGGAATACTTTTTATAGGCTGATGTACGTCTAATATTACGGTATCTGCTTTATATAACTTACGTGTGCTTACACTTTCTATTTTTTTCAATAACTCTGCTTCAAAAACGGATGACAGCGCCATATTATGCACAAAATAAATATTTTTAGACCTATAACACAACAATTTGGATATATTATTCAAATGTACGTATTTTTACTACGTGAAAATAAGCACAGAGGTTAAAGCAGGGATTTTAGCAGTTATTACTCTAGCTTTGTTATTTGCTACGGTTAATTATTTGAAAGGACATACTTTTTCGCATACGCACAAGTTTTATGCTTTATTTGACAAAGTCAACGGCATACAACAAGGAACGAAGGTATTATGGAATGGTATGACTGTAGGCAGGGTTAATCGTATCTCTGTTAATGAACAGTATAAAATTCGAGTAGATTTTCAAGTAGATGATGATATTCCTGTACCTAAAGGGAGTAAGGTTAGTATTCAAGGTGATGCCATTTTTGGAGCGTCTAAATTAGTTATCGTACCTTCACAAGAAAAAGTTTTAGCCCAATCGGGTGAGGAGCTGGAAGGCGTTGTAAGAGAAGACATAATGAATAAACTTTCTAATAAATTTGAACCTATCAGTCAAAAATTAGAACACACTATTACTAAGGTGGATACTCTGCTGGATAGATTAAATAAAGTCTTAAATGCCCAGAATCAAACTAATATCAGTGATATTTTACAAAGTCTTAAAACCACTACTGCATCGCTGGCTATCGCTATACAAAAAATCAACGAGGCTACTTCCAAAGAACAGTTGCAAAGTATTCTCAAAAAAATTGAAAGCAGTGTGAGTAACTTGGAACAGAATAACCAAAATATTTCTAAAATCATGGCTAATAGTGCCATAGCCACAGATACCCTTAAACTGACTTTATCCAGGATAAACACTAATCTCTCTCTGACGCAGAAAACATTAGAGAAAATAAACAGCGACCAAGGTAGTATTGGTAAATTGCTCAACGACAAATCGTTATATGAAAATTTATCTCACTCTGCTCGTGATTTAGATAGTTTGCTCATTGATTTGAAGGCTAATCCTAAGCGATACGTGCATTTTTCGCTCATTGGTAGGAAGGATAAGAAAGATAAGAAATAAGTTAGATTTTGTAGAGTTTTACTTTTTTGGGCGTGTCCCTTCGCTGCGCTCGGGTCGGGCTACTGCGCACTGCGCGTTCGCTTCGGTGCTACGCTGCGCTTCGCACTGCCTGACGGCATGCTCCGTATCCCTCACGCAAGCTGCCTTTGGACGTTTTACCTTGTTTTTACATATATTCTTGCTTTACCTTGTTTAATGGTTATTATCAAGTACTTACAAAGTTAAATTCTTTTAGCTTGCTTTAACTGCATTCATTTTATCTTGTTTTGTATTGATTTTCAAGAACATACAAGGTTAAACCTTGAATGCATGGACTTTTTGCAACCCTTTAACCTTGATT
>JANWVE010000254.1 GCA_025057675.1 Bacteroidia bacterium | reverse complement strand
CGATAGCGCAGCCCGTAGCACGCCGACCTTGTGGGCATACGCGCAGCGTAACGCCCACAAGGACACGCCCAAAAAATAAAATCTAACCCTTAACTATTTTGTCCTTTATGTAAAAAATAGACTTGTATGACAACTGCATAATGAAGAATATAATACGTACTTTTTACATATCTTTGGAGAACTTTTTACGTACAAAGAAGTAGTATAAGTAACTTATGTTTGAGAAAAAGAAATCTTTCGAGAATTCCAAAGAACATGACCTTCATCAATTGGAGATGACACCCGAGATGAGGAAACAACTAGAGTTAGAAACCTCTCTTTTTCTTAGTGAATTAGAAAGCTCTGCCAAGAAGCAAAAAGACCCTAATTTTTTTAATTTTACCACTGTTTTATCTATGGCTGCCGCAGTAATGGGTATTTTAGTTTTATTTACAAGTTTTATGGGATCTGACATATACACAGGCATAACTCTAATCCTAACTATAATTGCAGGGATGAGTTTTCTGGCCCAAGTTCTACGCGTACCTAAACCCACCGAGTACAGAGTCCTTAATGATGGTAAAAAAGTAGTCTATAATAAAAAAACAGCAACTTATGTGCTTGCCAAAGAAGAGACTAAGCCTCGAGGTAGACCCATCAGAATAGGTACAAGTAAGTACGATAAAAAGATATTTGGCTTAGCTGGAGGTATAGCTAATTACTTTGGAGTGGACTCAGGCTTGATTCGTGCTTTAATGGTTATATCTATTTTTATTACAAATGGCTTGTCTATTCCTGCGTATATTCTATTAAGTGCTATATTAGGTACTGAAAAATATCCTGATGAAAAATAAGCATCACAACTTATGCTTAAAAGAATTGCAGATTTTTTCTATAAGTTATACCTACTTGGATATGACTTTACAGAAAAAAAATTAAGTAAAGTTTACATAGACAAAAAGCATGCTATCTCTATCTGGGATATAATGCAGCTAGCTTACAATGATACACGCGAACAGGATATCAGCACACGAGCAGCTGCCTTAGCTTACAACTATTTTTTTGCCATGTTTCCTGCACTTATATTTTTATTTACTTTAATTCCATTTTTACCTCACATTGTCCCAGGCTTGTCTGCTCAAAGAATGCAACAGGAGGTTTTAGATAACCTAAAACAAATTCTACCTAAAGAGGTTTTTGTATGGATGGAAGAGACTATAAAAGACATTATTACACGAAAGCAAGGTAATTTACTCTCTATTGGTGCTATTATGACTCTTTATATGTCTACTCGGGGTATATCTACTTTAATGACTACATTTAGAGTAAAACACGAACTTTACTATACGAGAAATTACTTTCAAAATAAATGGACTTCTATTAGTATCACGATGGTACTTTTTATCTTGTTCGTAGCCATGACGTTATTACTGGTTTTTTGGCAATATACTGTGATACCATTTTTGAGCAAGCAAGGTACAAATAGACAGTTACTTTATATTATTTTACTCATCTTGAATTGGTCGGTTATTTTTGCTTTTATTTATTTTTCTCTTTGTTTGGTGTATTACATAGGACCTGCCAAGAAGGGTAGTCGTAAGTTTTTTTCTTTGGGAGCGGGCTTAAGTACAGTATTAATTACTTTATCTAGTGTGGGATTTAAGGTATTTTTAAGTTATTCTACTAGCTACAATAAAATTTATGGTTCTTTGGCAACTTTGATAATTGTTTTAGTTTGGTTTTACACTATGGGATATATTTTAATTTTAGGGTTTGAGGTTAATCATTTTGTAGATATATATGAACAGGAGCAGCAAAAAAGAAAACGAATACAAAAAAACTCTATTTCTATCTTGTAGAGTGTTTATGTAGCGGGTTTATTTTTCGTTACAGCAGTTAAGGTGTAAGATGGGTGGGTAATAGTTAATTTTCAGATATTTTTTTGGGCGTGCCCCTTGCTAACGCAAGGGTCGGGGCATTCCGCACTACGCTTTCGCTTCGGTGCTACGCTCACGCTACGCACTGCCTAACGGCATGCTCCATGCCCCTCACGCAAAAAATTTAACCTCACTACAAGTATTAGACTTTATGAACACAAGGTTTAAGGAGATTTTTTGTTAAATGAGCATCCTGATAATCAACATTTTACAAAAA
>JANWVE010000253.1 GCA_025057675.1 Bacteroidia bacterium | reverse complement strand
GTACAAGGTATATCCTAATCCTATCCAAGATATACTCAATGTAGAAATTCATTCGCCTTCTTTGGAGCAGGGTGTTCAAATAACGATAATGGATATGCTCGGCAAGCCTCAATTAACTTATTTTACTACGCAGACTTACTCTACTCTTTCTTTGGATAATTTGTCTAAAGGTTTGTACATCATACAAATACAAGATAAAAAGCAAGCCGTATATACCAAAGTTATTAAGCAGTAAGTTTTAAGGTTTAATGTTTTTTTTTGGGCGTGCCCTTGCGCAGTAAGGTCGATGCATTCCGCATGTAGCCCGCAGCACGCTGCCCTTATGGGCATAAGCCAAGCGAAGCGCCCACAAGGGCACGCCTAAAAAAATAAAAATTAAAATTCAATCTTTGTATATCGTCCTTTTGTGCAAACGAAAGATATGCTTAACAATAGATTCACTCATCCACATAACCAAGTTTTACCTAACTTTGCAGTATGCAAAAAATAAAAATTCTATGGGCTGATGACGAAATAGACCTCCTCAAGCCTCATATCATTTTTTTATCTCAAAAAGGCTATGAAATAAGCACCGTAGATAGTGGATACGACGCTATCGAAAGCATAAAAAACGAAAATTACGATATCGTATTTTTGGATGAGAACATGCCTGGTATCACAGGGTTAGAAGCACTGACCAAAATTAAATTATTCAAACCCAACCTACCCGTAGTAATGATTACTAAAAGCGAAGAAGAACATATCATGGAGAGCGCTATCGGAAATAAAATCGCAGACTATCTAATTAAACCTGTCAACCCTGTGCAAATTCTATCAGCGTGCAAAAAGATATTAGATAACAAACGGCTAGAATCCCAAGCGGCTATGGAACGCTACAAAGAAGATTTTAGATTGCTCAATGATGTTATGTCTTATAATCTTAACGCCGCACAATGGGCAGAAGTATACAAACGAATCGTTTTTTGGGATAGAGAACTCGCCAATAGCAAAGATAATGGCATGATGGAAGTTCTCAATACGCAAAAAAATGAAGCAAACGTTAATTTCAGTGATTTTGTAGAGGAGAATTATATTTCTTGGATAAAAAACTTAGCAGATGAAGATACTCCACTACTCTCGCCTTTTTTAATGAAAGAAAAGGTATTCCCTCATCTAGAAGACACCAGCATAGACTCTGTTTTTTTTGTTTTGTTAGACTGTATGCGATTTGACCAATGGAAAACATTACAACCCATTATTGAAAACTATTTCACTATCTCTGAAGAGGACACGTATTATTCTATTCTACCCACAGCCACAGGGTACTGCCGTAATGCGATTTTTGCTGGTATGTTTCCCTCGGAAATTGCACAAAAATTCCCACAGTATTGGGTAGATGATGAAGAAGAGGAAGGTAAAAACCTATATGAAGCAGATTTGCTTACTCATCAGCTCAAATTTCATAAGATAAATGAAAAGTTTGCTTACAGGAAAATAGTTAATTATCAACACGGTAAAGATTTACTTGAAAACTTAAAAGACTTGTATCATTATCGGCTAAATGTAATCGTCTATAATTTTATTGATATACTTTCGCACAGTCGCGCCGAACTTAATATGATACGCGAACTCGCCCGAGATGAAGCCGCCTACCGCAGTTTGACAAAGTCTTGGTTCGAACATTCCCCTTTACTCGACATATTCAAGGAACTTTCACAGAAAAAAGTCCGAATTATTCTGACCACAGACCACGGCAGCATAATGGTAACTAAGCCTACCCGAATCATAGGTGATA
The DNA here is from genome assembly GCA_025057675.1 of Bacteroidia bacterium. Taxonomy (GTDB): domain Bacteria; phylum Bacteroidota; class Bacteroidia; order JANWVE01; family JANWVE01; genus JANWVE01. The sequence goes on along the minus strand of JANWVE010000253.1, from coordinate 393 downwards.
AAGATACCACCACTAATCTGCGCTATAAACATGGTAGAAATTTAAGTTATGAGCATTCAAGACATATTTTTACTATCAAAAATCCCGCTGACGCTAAACTACCCAAAACAAATGTTACTTCAACGTACGTATTCGCAAAGGAAAATTATTTCTTTGCTTATCCTAACAACTACAATCATTATGTAAATTATTACCGAGATACTTTTCAGCATGGAGGTATCTCTATGGAGGAGATGATTATCCCTGTAATCACTCTTGACCCTAAGTAAAGTAAATATACTGATATACATTTTTATTTTGGGCGTGTCCCTCGCTACGCTCGGGTCGGGCTACTGCGCACTACGCTGACGCTTCGGTGCTACGCTCACGCTTCGCACTGCCTAACGGCATGCT
>JANWVE010000252.1 GCA_025057675.1 Bacteroidia bacterium | reverse complement strand
AGATAAAAAACCAAAGATGTATAACAATCAGGTAAAGCATCAAAGTACAGCTTGCGTGAGGGATACGGAGCATGCCGATAGGCAGTGCGCAGCGTTAGCGGAGCACCGAAGCGTGAGCGTAGTGCGCAGTAGCCCGACCCGAAGCGCAGCGAAGGGACACGCCCAAAAATAAAAATTTTATCTCACCTATGATTTTTCGAACATAATACTAACGCTCAACTACAAAACGATGTACTTGCCACACTTGTGTATCAGTATCTTGCAGACACAAATAATACACGCCTGCTGAGAAAGAATGCTTGGAAATAACTGCCGTGTTGTGACCTTGAAACACTTTCTTTCCTGTAGTATCAAAAACCTCAACAATATAACTCTGACGCACGTTTGAATGAATATACAAACATTCATTACCTACCGCTGAATATACCTGAAAATAAATTTTTGTGTCGGCTGTGTTATCAGCAGTTAAAGATGCGTTTAACTTGAGTATAAATGCATCAATTTGGTTAGCAGATAAGTAAAATGTGAATAGGTCGGGGTCGAAATCGCATGTTCCTGTAAAGCTGCCTGTAATGTATAAGTTTTCAAATCCATCTTGATGGATACTTACAGGAAAGTCCGATTCTGCTCCTCCCACGCTTTTGACCCATTGAAAATTACCAGCGCTGGTTAGTTTGAGGATAAATATATCCCATGAGTCCATATCAGAGCTAATTTGATAAATTGGGGTTCCAGGGTCAAAATCCACCGTACCTTGATAGCTGCCCAAAAGTAAGATATCATTAGTTGTGGTAGTTAGCAGACTATGTCCTAAATCATATCCTGTACTTCCACCGAGAGATAAAGCCCAGATAAAAGTTCCTGCACTACTCAATTTAAGCAAAAAAACATCACTTAATCCGTTTGAAGTGAGATTGAACACTCCAGGTCCTGGGTCAAAATCACAAGTAGACTCAAAATCACCTGTAACGAGTAAGTCTCCATTAGTGTCAATGTGTAAGTTAGTCAAGATACTAATTCCTGATACATCTAGATATTTTAGCCAAATTATGTTAGTAGTATTATCTAATTTACAGATAAAGAAATCGTCGTTCATTCCGCTGGAAGTAAGCGTAGAAGTACCTGGGCCTGTATCAAAATCTACTATGCCATGAAACGAACCTGCGACATAAAAGTTTCCTGTGGCATCTATTAGTATTTTAGATATTCCCGATCTGTCTGTGGGGCTTGAACCTGCAAACTGTTTTGCCCACTGAAAAGAACCTGTATTTGCATTAAATTTAGCTAAAAATGCATCGCTTCCGCCGCTTGCGGTAAGGTTAAATACAGATGTACTGGGGTCAAAATCTACTGTTCCTATGAAATAGCCCGCAATGTATACGTTGTTTGTATTGTCTAAGGCAATGGTTTGAGGACTCTCTTGATTAGTACCCCCACAGTGATTAACCCATACAAAATTACCAGACGCATCTAATTTGAGCAAAAATATATCCACTCCACCTTTGGCAGTTAAATCATAAGCACTAGAACTGGGGTCAAAATCTGCGGTGCTTTCAAATTCTCCTGCTACATACACATTACCTGTATTGTCTACGGTAATAGCAAAAGACTCCTCGTCTTGTGATCCTGATATTTGTTTTGCCCATAATAGTACCCCTGTGGAAGAGTATTTAGCAATAAATACATCTCTTTGTCCTACGGCTGTAAGTGTAAATAAACCAGGTCCAGGGTCAAAATCCACAGAACCTTCAAATCCGCCTGTTATGTAGATGTTTCCTGAGTTGTCTATTGTACTAGCATTTATGTATTCGTTGTTGCTACCTGCAATATGCTTTACCCAAGCAAAAGCAGGAAAGCTTTGAGAAAACAAATTCTGATTGGATAAAATAATAGAAAACAACAAGTAGTAAAAATAGTAAAAATATTTTTTGTTTTTCATATCTTATCTTACTTTGGTAGTTAAAGCCACACAAATATATTAGAGTTTATGAACACAAATTTATTATATTTCCGCCGAATAATCAACTTAAATTCTTAAGAATTTTCTAAATATATGAATTGCAATGATATAAGAAAAAATGAAAAGAGTTTCAAGGCCCTGACTTCTCATTCCATCAGCGAATTTGACGCCTTACTTCCTTATTTTGAAGCAGAACTCAATACATATTTAGAAATCTACACCCTC
>JANWVE010000251.1 GCA_025057675.1 Bacteroidia bacterium | reverse complement strand
TATTCACTTGATTTAGGTACCCACAAAATATGATACTCCTTATCAGTATCAAAATATACCTGACCTATTTTTTGGTAGTCCTCTGGGAAACGCATAGGTAATTCCGTAACTATCTTCTCCACAGGAACATTTTCATTAGTAAACAGTGCAGCCTTCCTGATTTTATCATCCGAAATTTGCTTTAATATCTCATTCAAAAAAGTATACTCTGCTTGACTTCTACCCCATAACATCCATGACTGTCCAAGAAAAGGTTTATCAAGTATCAAATTAGAAGCGGACTTTCCTGTAACATCTATTAAGTAAGGATATTTTTCAAGAGTGGTGAAGTTTTCTTGAGCTATCTTTTGCAGTTCTTTAGCATAGTTGTAATGGGATTTATCTACGTATACTCCACCAAGAACGTTTAGAAAATAAGTATGCTGATGTAGCTTGTACTGGCTTCTATAAGGGTGTATAAAAAATTGTCCAATCGTACTTAGGCTAAAAATAGCTATCAGCAACACGGCGATTACTAAAATATACATTTTTTTATCGTAAAAATACAAAGCAAAAGCAACCCATGCTAAGCTTATCCCAGCGGCAATGTAAATCGCAGCTACTGCAATAGAATACGAATTATTTGTTCCAAACACATAAGCAAAACTGATTAAAAGCATGTAGAGTACACTTAATACAATATTCTTGGCTTTATCTTTTATCTTAACAACATAGTATAACACAAAAGGTATTACTGCATACAAAATAGCCATGTAGCCCCATGCCCATTTCCAAGAAATACCGCGATGGCTAAAAAAACCTGTCAGTATAATAAGCGCAAAAATGCTATAAAAATAAACTTTTTGAAAAGTACTTTCATTACCACTTTTCCGTTTTGTTTGAAAAAATAAAAAATAGAGCAGTATTGTAATGTATGGGATAAAAAAATAAAATTTTGTTACCTCCTTATATCCTGAACTCAAAATTGCGAGTATGAAAATATTACTGGAATAGCCTAATTTGGAAGCCAGCCCCTGTGCATTTTTTACATGGAGCAAGTAATTTTCGACTCCTTCATACATTGCCCATATATATGTCAATAACGTAGCACTTGTCAGAACAATGATGAGTATTATAGGTTTAATCCACGCTTTTAAGTTTGTTAGCTTCCATTTTATAGCCAGCGTTAAACATAAACCTACGCAAAAAATGAAAAATAAAGCAGAAGTAATTTTAGCCATGTACAGAACGTGTACTCCTAACACAAAAAGAAGCACGCTAAGCAGCTTATTAAAATTTCCATTCCATAGACTTAAAAAACCTGTTGAAGCTATCAAAATACCTACTAGAGCGTAAAAATTGTATGAAGGAGTGGTCATTCCCCAGAAATAATACCCTGTACTGCTGACCATCCCTATCATTAGCCAAAGATACCGTTGAGCCTCACTGAGTTGAATTTGCATCTGTCTTTCAAAAAATACTCTACTTTGGTACGCAAATCCGAAGCTGACAATCAATAAGATAAAAAGTCCACTTAAACGCAAAGCATATATATTCTTACCTACTACTTTCATAATTAAGGCATTAAGGTAGGCAAAATCTGAAAATCGGGTACTATATTGATCAGGGTAGAGGGAACTTACTATGTAAAAAGACTCATCGGTAAAATCCAAGTGGCGTTTGCATGCCCATATCAAGAAGATAGTTTCAAAAATAAATACACTTACTAACAGTCCTAACAAAACGTAGAGAACGTGTTTCTCTTTTTTATTTTCCATATTTAGTTTTGGCAAATATACTTCAAAATCACTGTACTTATAAAATGAATTATTTCTTGATACAATTAAGATTTTTAAGGTTGATACTTTTTAGTCGTGTCCTTGTGGGCAAAAGCCCACAAGGCGGCATGCTGCGGGCTACGCGCAGAATGCCCCTGCTCTTGCGCAGCAAGGGACATGCTCAAAAAATTTTATCAATAAACATTTTCTATTTCATACGCTCATAAGTTAAAATTCCACTTAAAGCTACCCCTGCTATACCCTGACCAGGATATACAGTATCCCCACAAATAAAAAAGTTTTTGTGCCTTGTTACAGGACTAAGCATCTGCCACGGTTTGATAGACATACTTTGCGGAACGCCACCTACATTACCATTTTTGCGAAATACCCATTTTTGCCACGTCTTGGGCGTACTGGCATGAGTGTACAAAATGTGCTCTGG
>JANWVE010000250.1 GCA_025057675.1 Bacteroidia bacterium | reverse complement strand
CCACCCGCCCACCCCCTGGTCAAGAGTTAAAAACGGGTGTGCGAGGGGCTTCGCACCAAGCCTGACGGCTTGCCCTTCGCATGCCTCACGCACGCAGCAAATACACTAATCTCACTTAATCAAAACTTAGCCTTGTAAGTATCTGAAAATGAACTTTAAACAGGGTAAAAACAAATTTTAACCTTGTAAATTTTTGAAAATCAATTGAAAATAAGGTAAAGCATAAGTATTCAGGGTTAAAAAGTATAGAAATTTCATCTATTCAAAGTTTAACCTTGTAAGTGATTGAAAATCAATACAAAACAAGATAAAATGAAAGCAATTCAAACGAGGTAAAAAAATTTAACTTTGTAAGTGTTTGATAATCAATATTAAAAAAGGTAAAGCAAACGCATGTATACAAACAAGTAAAGCATCAAAATGCTGCTGCGTGAGGCATGCGGAGGGTGCGTGAGCAGTGCGTAGCGCAGCGTAGCACCGAAGCGATAGCGTAGCCCGCAGCACGCCGACCCGAGCGTTAGCGAGGGACACGCCCAAAAAATTTATCTCTTTATTACATTCTTGCACCATTCAAAAAGACTAACCTTCCCAGGCAATACCTAAAAAATAAGCATAAAAAAACACCCACTCAAAACAAAAGAGTAGGTGTTTGCAGCAACTAAATCACCTGTTATTCATCTAATGCAAGACGAAATTCATCGACATCGGTATTTTGTGTGTTTTTAAGCCACATTTCTTTGTGTTTTAACCGCATCTTTACCAAATTCCCATTTTTGGGTTGAAGTCGTGGTTACACCCATAAAAGTTAGCGTAACAATCACATCTCCGTTTTCTTTAAATTCATTTCTTGGATTTGTTACGTTAATTATGGAAGTAACATCACTCCCGTCATTAAAAGCCTTTTCTACTTTCTACTTGCCCACTACACGAGCTTTTTTGGAACGAAGACTAATGGCGGGGCCTTCTTCGTACTTTTTACAGCTGGTAGAAATAATTGTGGATAGTCCTATGAAGAGCACCAAAGTTAAGACTTTTATTTTTTTCATAGTGAAACAAATTTAATATCACCCGAGCGGCAAACCTCATTCCAAAAAATGGAGTTGAAAAAGAAATTTTGTCAGTAAAATGAGGTAAAATCTGAAAATATTGCATTTAATGCATTCAAGTTCAAGGAACTATGCGCAAAAAAGGCAGAAATTAGGTAGTGGAATGTATGTTGTTTAACTTTGTTAAAAGAAAAGGAGAATAATATATGAACATCAATAAATTCACAATAAAATCGCAAGAAGCTATACAACAAGCACAAAGTATTGCTTCACAACATCAACATCAATTTATTGATACGCCACATTTAGCAAAGGCTTTATTAGAGCAAGAAAATAGTATTGTTGCGTATATTCTTAAAAAACTCAATGCAAATTTGAACATTTTTACGCAAAAAGTTGAAGAAGGCATCAGGCGCTTACCTAAGGTTACAGGTGGTCAAGGGGAATATCTATCTAATGAGCTCAAACGCGCTTTAGATACAGCGGAGCAGAAAGCAAACCAAATGAAAGATGAATTTGTAAGCGTAGAACATATTTTGATAGGTTTAGCTGAACAAAAGGACTGGATAGGTAATGCTCTTAAAGACCAAGGTGTAACTGAAAAAGAGATTAAAAAAGTAATCAAAGAACTACGTGGCGATAGTAAAATCACAGACCAAAATGCAGAGGAAAAGTACAATGCACTTAAAAAATACGCACGTAACTTGAACGAGTTAGCCAAAGAAGGAAAATTAGACCCTGTTATTGGAAGAGATGAGGAAATTCGTAGAGTTTTGCAAATTTTAAGCCGTAGAACTAAAAATAACCCTGTTTTAATTGGCGAACCTGGAGTAGGTAAAACAGCTATTGCAGAGGGTTTAGCGCATCGGATTGTTATTGGGGATGTTCCCGAAGACCTCAAAACCAAAACCATCATGAGTTTAGACATGGGTGCTTTGATAGCAGGTGCAAAATATAGAGGTGAGTTTGAAGATAGATTAAAAGCCGTAGTTAAAGAGGTCATAGACTCTGATGGGGAAATTGTGCTTTTCATTGATGAAATCCATACCTTAGTTGGGGCTGGAGCCACTGAGGGGGCTATGGATGCCGCTAATATCCTTAAACCTGCTCTTGCCCGAGGGGACTTACGCGCTATTGGTGCTACTACTTTGGCAGAGTATCAAAAGTACATTGAA
>JANWVE010000024.1 GCA_025057675.1 Bacteroidia bacterium | reverse complement strand
GAAAGTGCAAATATCACGCAAAGTAAAAAGAATATAACATTGACCGTAGGACTGGTAGAAAAAGCATTGAGCGCATCGGAACTTTTGAATATCATGGCTGTAATTACTCCAAGTAGAACATAAATTAGAATGATAGATATACCATAGATAACGGCATCTTTTCTTCCTTTCTTTTGAGCAGCTTTTTGCTTGATTTTGTACTCTTCTACTGCGGCTTTGAGAGTTGCTTCATCTACTTCACCTTTTTCGTACTGTTTTTTAACCTTGTTTAACGCTGCTAATGCTTTACCCGCACTTCCGCTTTTGGTAAAATAACTTACGGTCATAGGTATCATAGGAAATACACATGGTGTAACCAAAGCTGCCAATCCTGCCAAAAAGGATACTATCATAAAATACCATAAGCCTACATCTTTGCCTTTTTGGGGATTATTAAAGTTGTGGACGGAAACTGCTGTAATCTTAGCTTGGGCAGTATCTTTTGAAATAGCAGTTGTGGTTAGTGTATCTTTTTTCTCGGATTTAGATATAGCTGCTGTGTCTATTTTGAGGGCTTTGTGTTCTGTATTAGCTGGGTTAGTTCCCAAAATGAAGGTAAAACTTTGAGTTGTAGGGGCTATACATTGTTTTTCGTCGCACTGTTGATATTCAATTTCGCCTTTTATGATGGCTTTATCTTGCAATAGTCTTACTTTTTGCTTGAAAGTTACTTTATCCACAAAATACAGTAAGGTAGTTTTAAGTACTTCATCTTTTTCTTCAATAGGTTTAGGTTCTTCTACGTTTCCAATTAGTTCAAAGGTATTATTTTTTTGAAAAGTGAAAGTAGTTGGAACAGAAAAAGTCTCTTTTTGTGAAAAAATGTGCCAATGCTTATCCATTTGGGCAGTGAATAGTAGAGTTACCACATCCCCTCTTTTAACCGTTTTAGGGTCAGGTTCGGTGGTAAAGGTCCAATGAGTGTGATTTTCTTGGGCTTTGACAAGCGGAATGTAAAAAAGAATTGCAATTAAAATAAAGCGGTATGTAGCAAAGGAAGGTTGCTCAAAGGCTTTCATGGGGATATAGTTTCAAATTTTACACAAATTTACAGAGAATTATTTGGATAAGTTCGATCCTATCAGTGAAATGTAACTTGGATAACAATTTTTATTTTTTTTGGGCGTGTCCCTTCGCTGCGCTCGGGTCGGCGTGCTGCGGGCTGCGCTATCGCTTCGGTGCTGCGCTTCGCTTCGCACTGCTCACGCACCCTCCGCATGCCTCACGCAGCAGCTTTTAGATGTTTTACCTGATTTTTATACATCTCCTTGCTTTACTTCATTTAACATTGATTTTCAATGACCTACAAGATTAAAATTTTTTACTTTGTTTGGAGTGCTGTCAATTTATTTTGTTTTACATTGACTTTCAAGTATGTACAAGGTTAAACCTTGAACACATAGACTTTTGATAACCCTTTAACCTTATACATTAAAGCTTTACCTTATTTTAGATTGATTTTCAATGATTTACAAGATTAAGAATCGTTTTTTACTTTGTTTGGTGTTCATTTTCAGTTACTTACAAGATTAAAGTTTGAGTAAGTAGACTTAGTTAGATAGCCGCTTGCGTGAGGCATGCGGAGGGCGTGCGTTAGCACGGTGCGAAGCCCTCCGCCCACTCTTTCACTCTTGTTTAGGGGGTGGGTGGGTGGGGCGTAGCACCGTTAGCCCGTAGCACGCCGACCTTGCCCGCATGAGCACAAGCGAAACGCGGGCAAGGACACGCCCAAAAAAACATCACCATTTGTTTTTATAAGCAACCCTATATTCTTAAATTCAAAGAGTTTTATTGTATTTTTGTAGCTCCTTTTATGGCAAAAATCAGTATTATTATACCGTGTTACTTTAACGAGGAGAATATACCTGTAACTACCGAGGTTTTAGTAGAAAATGAACTCCGTTTCCCGCAGGGTACACAAATAGAGTATGTACTGGTAGATGATGGTTCAAAAGATGGCACTTGGCAAACTTTACAAGATTTTAGAGCTAAATATCCCCAAAAAGACATCAAAATCATTAAGCTGGCAGGAAATGTAGGTTCGCATAACGCCATTTTAGCAGGTATGCACTTTGCCACAGGCGATTGTAATGTATTTATTGCAGCCGATTTACAAGATCCTCCTGAACTCATCCCTCAAATGTTTGAATATTGGCAAAAAGGTATTCGTTTAGTGATTGCTAACCGCACAGATAGGGAAGATAGTTTTTTTCAAAAAGTTTTTGCAAATACCTATCATTATTTAATGCGAAAATTAGCTTTGAAGAACGTACCCAGAGGAGGATTTGACCTTATTTTATTTGACCGCGCTATAAAAGATGAAATTATCAAAATGAACGAAAAAAATACCAACATCTTGTATTTAATGACATGGCTGAATTATGAATACGTAAATATTCCCTATGTACGCAAAAAGCGAGAAATTGGTAAGTCTCGGTGGACGTTGAAGAAAAAAATAAAGCTGTTTATTGACTCATTTGTTTCCTTTTCTTTTTTTCCGATTCGTTTAATCTCGGTTACAGGCTTAATTTTGGGATTTATAGCATTATTGTATGGACTATTCTTACTCATAGCCAAGTTAGCGGGCAAGATTGACCTTACAGGCTGGACGAGTTTAATGTTGGTGCTTTTGTTTGTATCTTCATTTCAAATGGTGAGCTTAGGTATTCTGGGGGAATATATCTGGCGTACTCTGGATGCCACACGTAACAGACCCAATTTTGTCATTGACAAAGTGGAGGAGAATCAATCTTAATTTTTATTAGGTATAAGAATAATTTTACTTTTGGGCGTGTCCCTTCGCTGCGCTCGGGTCGGCGTGCTGCGGGCTGCGCTGTCGCTTCGGTGCTTCGCTGCGCTACGCACTGCTCACGCACCCTCCGCATGCCTCACGCAGCAGCTTTTGGATGTTTTACCTGACTTTTATGCATACATTCGCTTTACCTTGTTTGATGTTCATTATCAATTGATTACAAAGTTAAAATTTTTTACCTTGTTTGAAGGGTGTTCGTTTTATCTTGTTTTGTATTCATTTTCAGGCACTTACAAGGTTAAACCTTGAACACATAGACTTTCTATATTTCTTAACTCTGAATACTTAGACTTTACCTTGTTTTCAATTGATTTTCAAACATTTACAAGTATAAAATATGTTTTTTCATTGTTTGATGTTCATTTTCAGGTACTTACAAGGTTAAGTTTTAATAAATCGGATGAGCATAGTTGCAGTTTGCGTGAGGCATGCGGAGGGCAAGCCGTGAGGCTTGGTGCGAAGCCCCTTGCCCACACTTTTACGTTTGCCCAGGGGTGGGCGGGAGCGTAGCACTGAAGCGAAGCATAGACCATAGCAAACAACTCTCGCCCACATGAGTGCAAATAAAACACGGGCAAGGACGCGCCGAAAAAACCAAGTCTTAATCTTCAAGAATTACTCCTAGCGTAAAGAAAAATATAGACTTAATTAAGCACTTTAAGTACTGAATTATTCTGCACACTCCATTTGTATCTTACTTCCTACTTTTATAGTATTTAAAGGTTTTTTCAATTCTTTGGCTTTCAAAGTAATAGTAAGCTCACTTTTAACACCAGTTATTTCAAAAGTACCAAGACTTTCATTTTCCAACTTAATAGTTGTTTTATCTTGTTCTTTGATTTTCTTTTCAACTACTGTACTCAGTTCAACTTTATGCCCAACAGCAGGTTTATTTTTGGGCATCAATTCAATATGACCTTTATACATTTGTTCATCAAGGAGTATGGTAACAAACACTATTTTGTTACCTTTGAATTCACTTTCACTTGAACCCTTTAAGACGCCTTCTAATAAGTAATACTCACAAGATGAGTTTTTTAATTCACTCACTCCTATTTTCTTTTGAAGTGAATGGCGTGAATTTGTTTGACCAAACAAACATTAGAATAACTAGCAATAAACTTTTCATAGTAGTAAATGGACTTAGTTATGCCTTTGTAAAATTACGTAAAGTTTTTAAATAAGTCAAGATATTATTTTTAAGGATATGAACAAAATGCTTTCTATTCATGTCAGACTTCTTTGAATGTGTGAGATTTTTGTGGAGTATTTTCAGTTTTTTTGAAAGTTTGTGTTGAATCTCACGCGTGAGGCACGCGGAGGGCGTGCGTTAGCACAGTGCGAAACCCCTCGCCCACTCTTTTACTCTTGCCCAGGGGGTGGGGCGTAGCACCGTCAGCACGCAGCACGCCGACCTTGTGGGGTATATGCGCAGCTTAACACCCACAAGGACACGCCCAAACAATTAAAACTTAACTTTTGAACATGGCTCTTTGTCTGAAAAGTAAAGTTTATATAAATGATTTATTTTGTGCCTAATTTATTAGCTACTGCGTCGGTAATATTATGCCTGTTATTAGTATAGATGATATTAGACCCACCTGATAAGTCTAAGATAATATCGTACCCTCTCTCGTCTGCTACGGCTTTGATAGCGTCATAAAGTTTATCTTGCAAGGGTTTAATTTTTTCTTGGCGTTGAGTAAATAGCTCACCATTAGAACCAAATTTTTTAGCAAAAAAATCTTTTGCTTCTTTTTCCTTTGCTGCAATTTCATCTTGTTTTTTCTTTTTCAATTCGGGTGTCAGTAAAGGTTCTTCTGTACGATATGCTTCAAAAAGCTTGTCTATTTCTTTTCTTTTTGCTTCTAATTCATTTTTCCACTGTTTGGAGAGCGCGTCTATACTGTTTTGAATGTCTTTATACTCGGGTAGGCGCTCTAACAGCCCTTGTGCATCCACATACCCTACCTTTTGGGCAAAACTTTCCTTAGTGAAAAATAGTAACAAAAGATATAGAGATGCTACTGTGATTTTTTTTATGATAGATTTCATATACAAAGTTATTAAAAAGTTTGTCCAATAGAAAAGTGAAATTGGCTACGTTGCATTCCTGGTGAGGCAAACACATCATCAAACCGATAACCCCAGTCTAAGCCTAACTGTCCAAACATAGGCAAAAATACTCTAACACCAAAACCCCCTGAACGATACACCTCAAATGGGTTAAATGAACTAATCCTGTTCCAATTGTTTCCTGCTTCTAAAAAGCTCAGCACGTATAGAGTAGCCGAAGGCTGCAAACTGATAGGATAACGAAGTTCTAGGGTAAATTTATCATAAATTGTACCACCTTGAATACTTAAATCTGAACCCTGTGCGTATATACTACCATTAGAATATCCTCTCAATCCGATAATTTCTCTACCATCGAGATTAAAGCCTGTTAAACCATCTCCTCCTACGAAAAATCGCTGTACCACTGGAATACCATTTTTGATATTGTACCAACCTAAGTATCCAAAACGTGCTTTGGGTGCTAAAACTAAGTTATCCACTATCTTGACGTACCAAGAGAAATCAAATTTCCACTTATGATACTCTGCCCATTTGAAACGCTGTTCTACGGTAGTTTTACCTGTAAGAATGGAAAAGGGGGGAGTTACATCTATACTAAAAGCTATCAACGAACCTGAACGAGGATAAATCGGCTGGTCAATAGAATTACGACTAATCGTTTGCTTGAAACTCAATAGGTTGATTCGTCCTGTGTTAATACCAAAAAAACCGCCTGCATTTTTAAGATTAAACAGCTGATAACTTACAGCAGCGTTATACACAAAAAAGTTATCAGGAACTTTTAACCTACGCCCAAAATCCACAGCATTTCCCCAGATTTTAATAAAAAAAGGCGCTTGATTCCTGAAATTTTGTTGTACAGAGTAATAGGTTGTAACCGTTAAATTATTAGGTCTTCTACCCCCCAGCCAAGGCTCTGTAAAAGATAAAGAATAGCTTTGAAAAGGTCTTCCATTAGCCTGTACATTGATAGACAAACGCTGCAAATCTCCTGACGGAATCGGCTGCCAAGAGTCAGCTTTGAAAAAACGCTTTGTAGAAAGATTATTGAGAATAAGGGCTACTGTGCCTACTACGCCGAGCTGTCCGCCCCAACCTCCTTGCAATTGTATCTGATCCGAGGGGCGTTCCTCCACTTTATACACTATATCCACCGTACCCTTTTCAGGATCGGGAACAGGTACAGGATTGATTTTTTCAGGGTTAAACACCCCTAAATTCGCCAATTCTCTTTGGCTACGTATTAAATCCGAACGAGAAAACTTTTGTCCTGGCTGCGTAAATAATTCCCTAATAATTACTCTATCGTTAGTTTTTGTATTACCTTCAATAGTAACATTAGCAATCTCTGCCTGAGTGCCCTCAAATACACGCATTTCAATATCAATAGAGTCGCCCTCTACTTTTACCTCAACCGGTTCAACGTTAAAAAACAAATAACCATCATCCATATAAAGCGAACTAATATCAGTGCCATTAGGATTGTAATTTAACTTCTCTTCTAACAGTTTTTTATCATATACATCTCCCTTTTTGATTTTAAGAATTGCATTCAGGGTAGAGTCACTATATTTGTAATTACCCACCCAGATAATGTTTCTAAAATAGTACTTACGCCCTTCGAATAAGGTAAAAACGATGCCTACGTGTTTTTCGTCAATAGTGTAAACGCTGTCTTTTAGCACTTTGGCATCTCTAAATCCGCGAGTGTTATAAAACTCTTCAATTCGCCCATAGTCGTTTTTCAGTTCATCAGGTTTGAATTTAGTGTTAGACAAAAATGAAAAAAAGCCTTGTTGAGATTTATTTTTTATCTTTCTACGGAGTTTATTATGTTTGATAGAGTCTGCATGAACAAAAAAAACCTCTTTTACGCGTACGCGCTTACCTTTTTTGATACTAATAATCATTTTTTCACTGTTACGTAGTAATGAGTCGGGTTGAAGGGTAATTTTAGTTTGTACGTTCATAAATCCTTTGTCGTGGTAGAATTTCTCTATTTTTCTATACACCATATCTAACTTAGCAGGTGTGATGACTGTTCCTCGTGATATGCCCAGTTTTTCTTTTAAGTCATCTTGGTCAGACCTGTTGATACCCTTAAAAGTGTACCGTGAAAGGCGTGTTTGTTCTTTTACCTTGTAAGTCAGATATATAGTGCCGTTATTAGTCAAGGTAGGAGGAGTAAATTGTTCTGCTTCTATTTTTATATCTGAAAAAAGTTCTGCTTTCCACATCGCCCGCATAGCATCGATTATTTCTAATCCGTGGGGTAGGGTAATTTCATCTCCTACATCAATCTTAGCTAATCTAATCAGTTCTTCTTTATTGGCTAATTGTGTTCCTTCCACAGCAATACCTAATACTTTATATTTGCCAGGTACTAATTGGGTTGTTTGTGTCTTTTTTTCTACCTTAAATTTACTAGAAAGTCCGATTTGAGCAATGGCAAAATAGCTAATCCCAAGATACATCAAAACCAAAAAATACTTCATACTTATCTGATGCAAAGGTAGCAAATATTTTTACGTCGGAGTAAATAACCATATACATCTGTAATAATTGTATTGATTATTTCATAATTCAGGTTTATTATTGGGCGTGTCCCTCGCTAATGCTCGGGTCGGGCTACTCCGCACTACGCGTTCGCTTCGGTGCTACGCTGCGCTTCGCACTGCCTGACGGCATGCTCCGTATCCCTCACGCAGCAGCTTTTGAATGTTTTACATGATTTTTAGACATACGTTTGCTTTACCTTATTTGATACTCATTATCAAACACTTACAAGATTAAAATTTTTTACTTTGTTTTAACTCTGTTTGTTTTATCTTGTTTTGTATTGATTTTCACGTATATACAGAGTTAAACCTTAAATACATAGACTTTACACGACTCTCTTACCCTGATTAAATAAGCTTTACTTTGCTTTGAGCTGATTTTCAAGTATTTACAATGTTAAAATATTTTTTATCTTGTTTAGTTTTGATTATCAATTACTTACAAGATAATGTTTGAATAAATAGACTTAGCATACTTGCGGCGTAGTTGCGTGAGGCATGCGGAGGGCGTGCGTCAGCACGGTGCGAAGCCCCCTCGCCCACTCTTTCTCTCTTGCCCAGGGGGTGGGCGGGTGGGGGCGCAGCACCGTCAGCCCGCAGCACGCCGACCTTGTGGGCATACGCGCAGCGTAACGCCCACAAGGACACGCCCAAAAAATTAAAACTTAACCTCTGAACATAACCCTTTCCACAAAGTAAAAAATCAATAATCCGTGTAAATAAAAGGTATAGACTCAGCCTGCTGAATTTGATAAACTACAACTATCAAAATAACAGCTATCAAAACCTTTATGACCCCTGGTGCATAAATATATCGTTCTATGACAAACTCCTTGTAAACACGCGGCGTAAAATGTAGTAAATAACCTAATATCATCAACAAAAATACATTATACGAGTTTGCCCATATCTTTGGAATAGCTTCCCAATTGAAATGAAAAGCTATTCGGTTGAGCATAGTTCCTATTTTATCTAACTCCTTGCAATTAAACAAGATGTAAGTAAAAATAATGAAATGAAAAGTAAGCAACCAACTCATACTATTATACAACACAGTAGGAAGACTTTTTGCCCATTTTTTACGCTGCCTTCGGGTAGCAGTTTCAAACGCAATTACTACTCCATGACTTAAACCCCATAAAACAAAGTTCCAACTCGGATTATGCCATATCCCTGATAGAAAAAAAACTACTATAACCCCTAATACACTTGCCCATACTCCCCAATTTCTCAAACTGATAGTCAAAGGCATAAATACATAATCATTAAACCATGTGGAGAGAGAAATATGCCACCTACGCCAAAACTCGGTCATGTTTTGAGCCAAAAAAGGACTATTAAAGTTTGCTGTAAGATTAAAACCTAATAGCATAGAAAAACCTGTTGCCATATCTACATATCCCGAAAAATCACAATAAATCTGGATGCCAAACGCATACAAAACCATTAAATTTTCAAACCCCGTGTATAAGTTAGGCTGGTCAAATAAACGCCCTATAAAATTAGCATGAATGTAATCTGCAATAAATACCTTTTTGAAGAAACCTACCATTATCAAATAAAATGCTTTGCTTGCCTGCTCCATGGTTAATATATACGGCTGACGAATTTGTGGTATAAACTGCGAAGCTTTATCAATAGGACCCATTAACACATTTCCGAAAAAAACAAGATATAAATAAAAATCAAAAAAGTTTTTGCAAGGTTCAATAATACGCCTCTTTATATCAAACAAATAACTCAATGCCTTAAACGTATAAAAAGATAATCCCACAGTTTCTACGACATGTTTGATGAAAGGAATTTTATCTGTACTTGTATGCGGAGAGAATAAATTATAATAGGTTTGTATAAAAAAATTGGTGTATTTAAAGTAACCGAGAACACATAAGTTAATAACTACGCCTATGATAGTAATGTTTCTACGTTGATTATCTTGATGATAAGTATTTATCCACAAGCCTATTCCGTAATTTATCAGAGCCATTGAGGTAATCATTATCACTACGGGATAGTCCCCTGCTTTGTAATAAAAAAATAAGCTAAAAACAAGAATAAGTAACGCTCTGATAGTAGGGTATTTATATACCAATAAATGAATACCAAACAATAACGTAAACAAGGTAAAAAACATGCGAGTTTGAAAAGCCATAGAGTGATTTGGGCTATACACAAACTGAGATAGATACTCCCCAATGATGGATATCAGCATGATACAAAATTAGAGCTTGAAAGTAAATAAAAAATGTTTGACAGTAGATTTGAGTAAAAATAATTCATCCATAAAACTTTGAATGTATTCATTCTCAAACTTGACTATCTAATACAATTGTAACAGGACCATCATTGAGTAGCATTACTTTCATATCTGCACCAAAAATACCTTTCTCGATAGGTTTTTGAAGATTAGCCTCAAAAAGAGTAACGGTTTTTTCATACAGAGGAATAGCTATCTCGGGCGGGGCAGCTTGAATATAACTCGGGCGGTTACCTTTGCGTGTATCTGCATACAAGGTAAATTGACTTACTAAAAGTATATCTCCTTTTACATCTTGAACAGACAAGTTCATTTTACCTTGCTCGTCATCAAATATACGCATCTGAACTACTTTTTTGACCCATTTTTCAATATCCGTTTGAATGTCCGTGTGTGTATATGCAACCAAAATAAGTAATCCTAAATCAATTTTGGCTACTATAACATCGTTTACACTAACAGAGGCATGCTTCACTCGCTGAATAACCATTTTCATAACTAAGCACTGTGAGTTTTAATTAAGCATTTGCTTTGCTTTGGGCATTACCTCTAACGCTTTTTGAATGATCTCATCGTGCTGTGCAGCCACATACGCACGACCTTCCCTGCCAAATAAACGGTGAGCAATGAGTTCTTTCAAGGTCTCCTTAAAGCGATTTTGAGCTTTCTTAAACCCATCAGGATTGTGTTTTATGTTAGCTTTACTTGCCATAGCTATAACCTCGTCTAACATTTCTTTCGTAATCTCAAATTTTTTTTCGTATGTTTTAATATCAGGATATTTTGTTTTTAAGTCAGGATATTTTTCAGTGTATTGGATAGAATAATCGTTAAAAACTCCACTGAGATACATTTCTTGTGCGTATAGACTAAACCATGCTGTATCGGGTTCTACGTAGTAGTCAGGTAAAATGCCCCCCCCTCCGAATACAGTTCTCCCCTTCATGGTTTTATATTTGAGAGAGTCAGGGATTTTATCGGGTTTAGAGAAGTCTATCATTTTTTCTTTAATGCGTTCGCTGCCTTTGTAAGGGGTCTGAATACATCTACCAGAAGGAGTGTAGTATCGGGCTACGGTCAACCTCATAGCAGAACCATCGGAAAGCATTCTCTCACTTTGAACTAATCCTTTGCCATGCGTTCTCCTTCCTACTATTAACCCTCTATCTAAATCTTGCACAGCACCTGAGAATATCTCCGATGCAGATGCAGAACCTTCATCTACTAATACTACAATAGGTTTATTTTCAAACAACCCCCCGGATGTGGCACGATACTCTTTTTTGCCATCTGTACGACCTTTAGTATAAACAATAAGTTTGTTTGCTTCAATAAACTCATCTATCATATCCACGGCTTGTCCTAGGTAACCACCTGGGTTGCTGCGTAAATCTACAATCAGGTTTTGGCAGTTCATCTGTTGTAATTTTTTGATAGCATTGACCATCTCTTGATGTGTATCCGCAGAAAAACGGGTAATATGCATGTAGCCAGTTTGATCGTTAAGCATGTAGCTTACTTCCACGCTATTGAGTGGGATCTTAGCACGAGTGATGTTAAACTCTAAGGGTTCTTTTACTCCTCTACGCTTAATGGTAACTTTGACTTTAGTTCCTCTAGGACCTCGTAAAGCTTTGAATACCATTTCATTTTTAATACCAATACCTGCAAAGTTCTTGTCATCTACCTTTATAATCCTATCCCCAGGCTTTATACCTACTTCCTCGCTCGGTCCGCCAACGATAGGTGCTACCACAAAAACCGTGTCTTCTATAATATTAAACTCAACGCCTATACCGTCAAAGCTACCTTGTAGGTCCTCTTGCTTAGCTTGTAATTCTTTTGCAGGAATATAGATAGAATAAGGGTCTAATGGCTTGAGCATCCCCACAATAGCATTATCTAAAATAGTCTCTTCATCCACAGGGTCTACGTAATAGTAGCGAACAAAATTAAATACTTCTTGTAACTTATTGAGTCCCTTAATGTGCTTACTCTGTTTGGGGTTTTGCATTTTATATCCTACTAACATGCCCAAGCTAACAAATACAGCGGCTAATAAAGCTATTTTTGCACTTTTTGTGTTCATCTTGGTAAATAATTTGTAAAAATACAAACTTTATTCAAAAACTTGTAATTTGGCATGCAAATTTACTACTTAACTATGGCAACTAACAGAACACTAACCATTATCAAACCTGACGCGGTAAGTGCAGGAAATACAGGCAAAATTATTGACGATATTCTCCAAGCAGGTTTCAAGATTGTAGCCATGAAAATGGTTCACCTTACGCCTGAGCAGGCAGGAAAGTTCTACGAAGTACATAAAGATCGCCCGTTTTACAAGGATTTAGTTAGTTTTATGTCCTCTGGACCCATTATACCTATGATTTTAGAAAAAGAAAATGCTGTAGCCGAGTTTCGTAAGTTGATAGGTGCTACTAATCCTGCGAATGCCGAAGAGGGTACTATTCGTAAAAAATATGCTACGAATGTTGAAAAAAATGCTATTCACGGGTCAGATTCTGATGAAAACGCACAAATAGAAAGTCGTTTTTTCTTCTCAGTTGTGGAAGAGGTAAAATAATCTCAATATAAGGTTTAGGAGATAATTTTCTTTTTGGGCGTGTCCCTTCGCTGCGCTTCAGGTCGGCGTGCTACGGGCTGCGCTATCGCTTCGGTGCTTCGCTTGCGCTACGCACTGGGCTAACGCCCACCCTCCGCATGCCTCACGCAAGCAGTATTTTGATGTTTTACCTAGTTTGTATACATACCTTTGCTTTACGTTGTCCAATGTTGATTATCAAGTACTTACAAGGTTAAAATTTTTTACCTAGTTTGAACGGATTTCGTTTTATCTTGTTTTCCATTGATTTTCAAGTATATACAATGTTAAACCTTGAATATATGGAATTTACACATTCTTTTAACCTTGAATATGCAGCTTTTATCTTATTTTCAATTCATTTTGAATGATTTACAAGGTTAAAATCTGTTTTTACCTTGTTTAGTGTTCATTTTCAGATACTTACAAGATAAAGTTTTGAATAAATAGATCCTGCCGACCTGCCAGGGTTCTTGCGTGAGGCATGCGGAGGGCAAGCCGTCAGGCTTGGTGCGAAGCCCCTCGCCCACGCTCAAACCCTTGCCCAGGGGGTGGGCGGGTGGGGGCGCAGCACCGTTAGCCCGTAGCACGCCGACCTTGTGGGCATACGCGCAGCGTAACGCCCACAAGGACACGCCCAAAAAAATTAAAATTTATCCATTTTCGTTTTTTTGTCTAAAAAAACAGACCTAACGTAAATTCAGTATTTTACACCTTTATCTTTGACATACATCAGGATTTGTTTGCATCAATATAAATAATACAAAAAAGGAACTTTTTTTGCTTGGAGAACGTATATTACCTGTTGCTATGGAAATTTTTACAATTATAACCTTGCTACTCTCGGGCTTTATCCTTATTATTTTAGAAATAATTGTTTTACCAGGCAAAGCCTTTTTTGGCACCGTAGGAGCTTTAATGATGCTCGCAGGCATAGGTATAACCTTTGCTGAGTTCTCACCTTGGGCAGGATTAGCAGTATTAGTTGGTTCGCTTGCAACAGTGATTACCTCTGTCAGCATGGCTTACAAATATGGCTGGTTAGATAGGTTTATTGAAAAAAAGCAACTGCAAGGTAAAATAACGAACAAAGAAATACAGAGTATCAATTTACAGGTTGGAAGTGAGGGTAAAACAAAATCTCCCTTACGTCCTACAGGATTAGCAGAGTTTAACGGAAAAGAAATACACGTAGAAAGCTCAGGCATGTATGTAGAACCTAATACCTTGATACAGGTTGTAGCTATTGAAGAGAATAAGGTTATTGTAAGACCTAAATAAAATTTTACTTGGTGTCAAAGCTTAGTTTCTAGCCCAGAATTTGGATAAGAAACACTTTTAAGTTCCAATAACCCACATATTTTTTCAACACGGATTTTTGTTTTATTATTTTTGAGTGTTTCTCTTCGCTGCGCTCGGTTAGGGGCATTCAGTACTGCCTAATGGCATGCTTCATGTCCCTAGGTTGGGGTGTAGTATCGCTATCCCGCAGCAAGACACTTTGCTTGGATGATTGCAGCGGAATGCAAGCAAGGTCATACCCAAAAATCCAAGTCAGAATAAGGTATTACCACTTGCCACTAAATTATTTTTAATACAGCTTTGTAATCTATTGGTCATAAATTTTGACCACACATTTGCTAACTACTTTTATATGTTTTAGTTTTGAAGCCATGAAATTATTAACCATACTACTGACTATTGTATTCATTAGCACGCTACATGCCCAAAAAACAGGTGAAGTAAGAGGTTTTGTGAACAATGATAAAGATGGATCACCCGTTCCTTTTGCCACAGTATATCTCAAAAACACTACCTACGGCTCAAATACAGATATAAACGGATTTTTTTCACTCTCTCGCATTCCCGTCGGCGATTACGAACTAATCGTAACTTCCATCGGTTTTGACACGCTCCAAATCAAAGTAAAAGTGAGCAGCGAAAGTAAAACAAACTTAAAACTAACTATAAAAGAACAAGCCATTCAGCTACAAACCATAGAAATATCTGCCGACCAAACCGAAAAAAAAGAAAAAACACTTGTATCTACTATTACAGTTACTCCACAAGAAATTAAACGCATGCCAAGTATAGGTGGCGAACCCGATATGCTGCAATACATTCAAACTATACCCGGAGTAGTTTTTACAGGTGATCAGGGCGGGCAAATTTATATCCGTGGAGGCACACCCATCCAAAATAAAGTAATCATGGACGGAGCTGTAATTTACAATCCCTTTCACTCCATCGGACTTTTTTCTATATTTGATACCGATATTATTCGAACTATAAATGTATATACAGGGGGTTTTGGTGCAGAATACGGCGGTAGAATATCCTCTATCATGGACATCACTACTAAAGATGGCAACAAAAAAGAATACAAAGGCAAAATATCTGTGAATCCTTTTACTTCTAGGGTACTCTTAGAAGGTCCCATAGGTAAAAAAGAAAAAGATGCTTCCTTTTACTTTACCAGCAGGGGGAGTTATTTAGAAAGAAGTAGTCAACTTTTTTATCCATACATACGTCCAGGTGAGGGATTACCATATAATTTTTTAGATGTACATACAAAAATCTCTCTCTCAGGTAAAACAGGTAATAAATTCAATATTTTTGGATTTCATAACACAGATAGGGTAAATCTACAATTTCCTTCTAAGTTGCAATGGCGCCAGTATGGCGGAGGAACAAACTTTTTACTATTACCTACCACAGCATCTACTATCATCAGTGGTAATTTTGCATATTCTAATTACATTTCTGAAATTCAAGAGGCTAAAGGGTCTTATGCGCGTTCTAGCCAAATAGGTGGCTTTAATGGTGCATTAAACTTTTCATATTTTATCGGTAAAAATGAGGTAAAAATAGGTTTCGAAGTATATGGTTTCACGACTAACTACAATTTTGTAAATGCACTTGGCACTAGAATCAATCAGGAGGAATTTACTACAGAAGCAGCCACCTTTATTAAATATAAAATTACAAAAACCCGTTACGTGATAGAACCTTCGTTGCGTTTTCATTATTATGCTTCTAAAAATTATCCTTCACTTGAACCGCGTATTAGCGCTAAATACATAGCCACAGAATTTTTGCGTATTAAAGTAGCAGGGGGAAGATATTCTCAAAACTTTGTTTCTGCAAACTCTGACCGAGATGTAGTAAATTTATTTCAAGGTTATTTATCCTCTCCCGAAGGAGATATTGCTAATCAAATATACAATCATCCTATGCAGATTGCTTACCATGGTGTGGGGGGTTTTGAAGTAGATCTGACCAAAAAAATAACGTTAAACATCGAAGGATTTTACAAGGTCTTCACCCAGGTAACTAACGTCAACCGAGATAGACTATTTCCCGAAGAGCCTCAGTTTATTGCAGAAACAGGTCGCGCTTTTGGAGGAGACATATCTACCAAATGGGAAACCAAACATTATGCTTTTTCATTAGCTTACACTCTTGGTAAGGTAGATAGAACTTTTTCTTACAAAGGGGTTACTACTACTTATTACCCTGTATTTGACCGTAGGCATAACCTTAACACAGTAGCCAGTTACTTTTGGGGTACGGACCCAAATAAATGGGAGGTCAGTATTCGTTGGAATTTAGGTTCAGGTTTTCCTTTTACGCAAACGCAGGGCTTTTTTGAGAAGATACTATTCCAAAACATCACATCAGATTATCTCACACAGAATGGGAATTTAGGGATATTATATGCTCCTTTGAATGAAGGTCGCTTGCCGTATTATCATAGAATGGATGCATCCATTAAATACACAAGAAAAATAGGTAAAACAGAGTTAGAAGCGGTAGCGAGTGTAGTTAATGTGTATAATCGTCAGAATGTTTTTTATTTCGATAGGATACGCTATATTAGGGTGAATCAATTACCGTTTTTACCTGCTTTGGCGGTTAATTTTAATTTTTAATGTTATTTTTTTGGGCGTGTCCTTGCCCACGTCTCGCTGCGCTCGTGTGGGCAAGGTCGGCGTGCTACGGGCTGACGGTGCTACGCCCCCCTGGGCAAGAGTGAAGTGTGGGCGAGGGGCTTCGCACCAAGCCTGACGGCTTGCCCTCCGCATGCCTCACGCACGCTGCTATCAGACTAAAATCTACGTATTCAAAACGCAATCTTGTAAGTATATGAAAATCAATACCAAACAAGGTAAAAGCAAATTTTAATCTTGCAAATACTTGAAAATCAATTGAAAATAAGGTAAAATTTGCGTATTCAAGGTTAAAGGGTCGTGTAAAGTCTATGTGTTCAAGGTTTAACCTTGTATATGTTTGAAAATCAATGTAAAACAAAGTAAAAGAACAACATTTCAAACAAGGTAAAAAATTTTAACCTTGTAAGTAGTTGATAATGAATATCAAACAAGGTAAAACAAAGCCATGCATACAAACAAGGTAAAACATCCAAAAGCTGCTGCGTGAGGCATGCGGAGGGCGTGCGTTAGCACGGTGCGGAGCGCAGCGAAGCACCGAAGCGATAGCGCAGCCCGCAGCACGCCGACCCGAGCGCAGCGAAGGGACACGCCCAAAAATAAAATATCAAAATTAGTGATATACAAACCTACTCATACTTCATTTTTGTAAGTTTGCTTTTGCCTTTTTGGGTCAGGAAAATTTTTTGTCTAACTTTGAATCCTCTCAACGTGAATGAAATATATTTCTCAGCGTTTTTTGATAATCTGTCATGTATTATGTCTGCATAACATAGGACTTTGCCAATCTATACCTTGGCAAGAGATACACAAATACCTAACTGATATGCAATACAAAAAAATGTACGAAAACCTCCCGTACGTAAAAAATAACATAGAAGATAAAGCTATCGCAGAATATATTGTATTTCATAGCTACATAATACAATCTCTACTCATTAACCCCAAAACATACGAAAATAAAGTAAAGTATTACTACGAAAACGTTCAGTATTATTGTCAAAGATTACCCAATCATAATCCTTACAAAGAGTACCTCATCGCAGAAATGGACTGCGAAATAGCTATTATTTACATTCAACAAAGAAAGTACTGGGACGCAATATGGAAAGCAAAATCAGGATACCAAAAACTTATGACATGCGTGCAAAAATTTCCTAACTTTTATGAACCCTACAAAACATTAGGTATTATGCACACAGCCATAGGTAATATCCCTAAGAAATACGCATGGGCAGCCAGCGCATTAGGTTTCAAAGGTACTGTAAAACAGGGCGAAGAAGAACTATTGCTCTGCATTCAAAAAGGAGATTTACAACAAATTGAAGCACAATTAGCTTATGCTTACTTATGTATCAATATGTTTTTGAAACGAGATAAGGCATTAGAAATTGCTACTGAAATGCCCAAAAACTATCCCGATAGTAAATTTATATCCACATTATGTGCGTTAGTCTGCACTAAACTCAATCAAGATGAAGCAGGAGCATTTATCATTGACAAACTGAAAGCATTTAATCTAAAATCAGAGTACCTTGATTTTGCTTTTGCGGAATACCTTATGGCAGAATATGCTTTACATAAAAATCATTTACAGGAAGCTATCCAGAATTACAAAAAGTATCTCCAAAAAAACCAAAATGACTTATTTAAGGCTGATAGCTACTTCAAAATAGGATTATGTTATGAGTTACAAAATAAACGCAGCCATGCTATAAGCTACTATGAAAAAAGTATTTTAGAACCAAATAATGAACAAGAAGAGGACAGACAATCACAAAAATATGCTCAGCAATTACTTAAAAAGCCACTTAGCAGTATTGAAAAAGATTTACGCATAGCACGTAACTACGCAGATGGAGGATATTATGAAAGTGCTTTCCAGCAAATAGAGCATTATCAACATATACTACCTAATTACAGCCCAATACATCAGTTAGAATGGCACTATCGTATGGCGAGAATATACCATGTACAAAAAAACTGGGATAAAGCACTTGTGCATTATCAAAAAGCCACAGAGATAAATCAGGAGATTCCTTCGTGGATGCAGGTATTTGCTTGGTATTACATGGGGACTATCTATGAAATACAAAAAAATAGGACCTTAGCCAAATTTTGTTATGAAAAAGCACTTTCTTATGATAATTATGAGTATCAAAACAGTTTAGAAAGGCGTACTAAAGCAGCTTTACAGAGGGTGAAAGAACTTTGAATTTATTCTACAATTTTTGCATCTTCTACGTTGGTACTATTGTTATTTTTCTTGACTTCTACTTTATGCGTATTAGTTTCAGGATTATCTGCATTTTGAATTCCCTCCTGTATTTCTTGCGATGCTTTTCTAAACTCTCTCATACCTTGACCTAATCCGCGCGCTAATTCAGGGATTTTTTTTGCACCAAAGAATATCAAAATCACTAAAAGGATAAGAATAATCTCGCCCCCACCAAGATTCAAAAACAAAAGACTCATACAGCAAAAATACAAAATATTTGTCAATATTGCTTTCATAATGAAATACAAAAAAGGGTTTCTTATTGCCTGTTATTTCATTTGGTATTTAGTAGCGTTTTTTCTCGGGTTAGGGTACATAAGTCAGCATGTTAGCCCGTTGAGAGGAGATATTTTTTATTTATTCTCTTTGGTTGTTTGGTACATTCAATTGAGTTCATGGATAGCTTTGATTTTAGCTATAATCCAAAAGAATAGATACTGGGTGGGCTTATTGGTAGTTTTACATTTGATAGGTATAAAAAATTATAGGGTTACCTATGCTTTTAACTCTCCTCAAAAATGTTCAGAAGGGTGTGTAAAGGTTCTTTCATACAATGTTAAAAACTTTGAGTTAGGTACTCATCAAATTCTTAAAGAAATTGCAGTGCAGCAGCCTGATGTTGTTTGTTTGCAGGAAGTGTGGGAATACAAACGTTTTTACAATTCAACCTATAATGCGCCTAATCCATTAGAAAGCTTACAAAATATGGCAAAATTACCTTATTTATTTTTTTATCCCCGAATTAAAGAAAACTTCGGTTTAGCGATACTTTCTAAATATCCTATTCTTCACAAAGGTATTATACCTTTCAAAACTAATGGTATAAATGGTATGATGTACGTAGATATATTGTATAAAAATAAGCCATTGCGTATTTACAATGTGCATTTACAGTCTATGAATCTTATGTATAATCCTCAGTATGAACATGAAACAGGCAAAATCAAGTATGATACACCTGATAAAAGGCGCTATTTATTGCGTCAGCTAACTAAAAGTGCCAAAGTCAGGACACAGCAATTAGATCTGCTATTGAATTCGATGGAGGGTTGTCCGTATCCTATCATTTTAACAGGTGATTTGAATAGCACTCCATATTCGCATCTGTACAACCGCCTTACTAAAAAGTTGCAGGATAATTTTACGGTTTCAGGTAGGGGCTTCGGATATACTTTTGATAAATACCCACTTCGTATAGATTATATTTTGTCTGATAAACGTTTAAAGCCTATGCATACATTTACCCATAAAACCATTCATTCTGACCATAGTATGGTTATTAGTTACATAGCTTGCTAATTAGATAGATTTCTTTGAATTTATGGGGTTTCTTGGAAAGTTTAATATGTGATTTTATTTTTTTGGGCGTGTCCCTCGCTGCGCTCGGGTCGGCGTGCTGCGGGCTACGCTATCGCTTCGGTGCTGCGCTTCGCTCCGCACTGCTGATGCACCCTCCGCATGCCTCACGCAAGCAGCTATCGGACTAAGCCCACTTACTCAAAACTTAATTTTGTACGTACCTGAAAATGAGCATTAAACAAGGTAAAACTCAATTTGAACCTTGTAAATTATTCAAAATCAATTCAAAATAAGGTAAAACTTATCTATTCAGGGTTAATCAGTTATCAAAAGTCCATGTGTTCAAGGTTTAACTTTGTATATACTTGAAAATGAATACAAAAGAAGATAAAATGAGTGCAGTTAAAACAAAGTAAAAAATTTTAATCTTGCAAGTGTTTGATAATCAACATTAAACAAGGTAAACACATGTGTTAAACCATGTAAAATATCAAAATGCGGCTTGCGTGAGGGATACGAAGCATGCCGTTAGGCAGTGCGAAGCACCGAAGCGATAGCGTAGTGCGTAGTAGCCCGACCCGAGCATTAGCGAGGGACACGCCCAAAAAAATAAAAAACTTGCTCGCTAACTTTGAGAAAACTCCTTTTACAGACCTTCCGTATTTTGCTGCTGCTTACAAAAAAGTTAATTTTATGCTCACAATATAGTACGTATTATGAAAACAAAAGAGGAAATTGTCAAAAACTGGTTACCTCGTTATACAGGTACGCCTATAGAAGAGTTCGGAGAGTATATCCTACTGACTAACTTTTCTAACTATGTACAAATGTTTGCGAATACCTATCAAGTACCCGTACGCGGACAGGATAAACCTATGCAAACCGCTACTAGTCAGGAAGGAATCACGATTATAAATTTTGGAATTGGCAGTGCTAACGCTGCCACTATCATGGATCTATTGAGTGCAATAAAGCCTAAAGCATGTTTGTTCTTAGGTAAATGCGGAGGGTTAAAGAAAAAAACAGAAGTAGGAGATTTAATTTTACCTATTGCTGCTATACGCGGAGAGGGTACTTCCGATGACTATTTTGATCCTCGCGTACCTGCATTACCTTCTTTTAGTCTGCAAAAAGCCGTTTCTGAAACTATCACGGAGTACAAACAAGAATATTGGACAGGCACAATCTATACCACTAACCGCAGAGTTTGGGAACATGACGCCTCGTTTAAGGAGTATTTGCATAAAGTCCGTGCTATTGGAATAGACATGGAAACGGCTACACTTTTTATCGTCGGTTTTGCAAATGAAATTCCTCACGGTGCCTTACTATTAGTCTCCGACCAGCCTATGATACCCGAGGGAGTAAAAACAGCTGAAAGTGATAAAAAAGTTACAGAAGAATTTGTCAATATGCATCTCAAAATAGGTATCGATGCATTGTTAAAAGTTAAACAGAGGGGTGTGTCAGTTAAACATCTCCGCTTTTGATGCTCTTCACTTCCCCATTCTGACAAAATGTTTTTACAACCGAAAAGAGTTTGGTAAAGACCTTAAAGAAGAGCCAAATTATTTTTTTTTACATTTCTAATAGGTTATTTTCATGTAGAAACGGTTTTATTTTGTCATACTTCACTTTCACTGCAAAGGGAGGAAGAGTATAAGGACCTACTTCATAGGCGTTATAGAAAAAGGAAATACCATTATCATCAAAAAAATAGTTTTTAGCGAGGATAAACCCATCTGCAAAACCCTCATATCCCGCACTGATGTAAGCATCCAAGTTTTTTTCTAGCTTATTATCTGCACAAAACTGCTTTTCTACTTCATCTTTTAATCCTTTTTGATTTTTGAATATGTCATTTAACGAGATAGGTCTACCTGTTTCTAAATGAAAATGTTGTACTTCAGTATAGCCGTTTCCATGCGCTCCACAATCAAAGGTATATTCGC
The DNA here is from genome assembly GCA_025057675.1 of Bacteroidia bacterium. Lineage (GTDB taxonomy): Bacteria > Bacteroidota > Bacteroidia > JANWVE01 > JANWVE01 > JANWVE01. The sequence goes on along the minus strand of JANWVE010000024.1, from coordinate 2,240 downwards.
TGTTATTTATACTTACGACTTTACCAACTTGGTAGATAGTACTGCTAAAATCTCTGCTGGCGTTATTACAATAGTCTGATTTAACACTATATTTTTTAGCTTTTAACAATTTTTCGAAATCCTCCAAATTTTTGTATTTACTATCAGGGGCGAGCGATTTTAAGAGAGCATCATGAACTCTATTTTTAATCACCTCGTTGCCTTCCACTATAACTTGATAAGTGATAGTATAACCATCCCCCTTAAATTCTTTTTTTTGAGTTTTTATTTTTTCAGCTTTAGGGTTACGTTTGTTTACTTGTTCAAAAGTATTTTTATGTTGAATGAGTGAACCCTCTTTGTTTTCACTTTTCTTTGTATAGCAACCCCATACTAATATAGCAAAAGCAAGTAAAATTGAAATTGGCTTTAAGTGTATCATACGACAAAAATACTAACTAAATGACAATATACATACTTGACAGGGCTATAACAATTTTTTCTAATTTACGTACTTGGATTTTCAGTACTATTTGTAACAGGTTGTTCATTCTGTTTGGTGTCCACTTGTGTTGAGTTCTCCTCCTGCTTAGGTTTAGATTTGAAAATACCTATTTTTTCCATGATAGGTTTGACGGTCCTGTAATACATTCGCATAGAACTTGTACTTAACAAGATACAGGCAGCAGTTAATTCTAATCTGAGAAAGTAATTAAACCAATGAAAAACAAAAACCAAGATAAATAGCATAGAAATTCCCATAATAAACTGTATTGTTTTTCGGGCTAGTCGGTACACAGTTTCATGATTGTTAAACAAATAAGTAAATAACAAAACTGAGAGAAAAGTAGATACGATTGCAATAATAACGGTGAGCCACAAGGGAGACTGATTGATATAATTCTCGTCTAACATCATAGCTATTACGTTAGCGTGTATCATTAAGCCGTACATATCGGGGTAGCTTCTACCCACATAATTAGGGTTTAGGGGAGTATAGTAGGTATCTTCATACGTAACATCAGCTAAACTTTTAGGGTCTGATATGTCTATCAGTGGCACAATACCCATAAGTACTATCTTATCCTTGATAATCCTTTCGTGATTTTTTGCCCCTTCTAGTGCATTATTATAGTCTGCTTGTTCGTTTTCATCTAATTTAATACCTGCTTTAATTTTTTGTTCGTAATAGGTAACGGTTTCATATACACTTAATAGTTCCTCTCGTGGTATGTATTGAAATTTTAGTTGCCCAATAGATACGTTTCCATAATAATTGATAATATCTCTTTTCTTTTTACGCGCAAGCGCTTTTTCTGCTTTGGTTTTGTCATATAGGCGAACTATGTGATAAGGAAAGCTGTAATGAATGCTGTCTATTATTTTACTTATCTTGGGTTTTAGTATGAAGTGGCTATCTAAAACTGTGTAAGGATGAAGTTTTTTCTCTTTGATGAGTTTTTCATAATTAATAAATTCTTGTTTAGAGCTAATTTTCAAAGTATCAAACGTGTAGAGTGTATCAATGATGCGTTCTTTGATGGTGTAAGTTCTTACGGTTCTTTTACTAATTTGACCTTTTTTTTTCTTTCCCTCATCGGTGATTACATTTACGAAGGCAGGTATAGCATTTTTGATAAAACGAGGGTGTGATTGGCGTAATTCTGTAAAAGCTCCTGTTTCCTCGTTGTATATCATTTGAGTAGCCATAACGAGGTTTTTAGATTGGTTAAGGGCTGCTTCTAATAAGGAGTCTTTGGCTATCAGTTCTGCGTTTTGCTTTTTCTCCTGGCGAAAAAACATGTCTAATGCAAGCACTTTGGGTTTGTATCTGTTGATAGCCATAATTTCGGTAGCAATACATCCTCTATCACATTCTCGGGCATCGCCTACATCTACTATGACGATATTCGTATTTGTGGGTACTTTGCTTTCATCTCTTAATTGAGAAAACACCAGGTCAGTCAGATTGAAGTCTTTCAAAGCCTCACCAATTGGATTGAGTGCTTTAATAGCAAACGGTAGAACGACAATAATCGCTAATCTTATGAACACTAACAGTGTAATGAGAATGTTATCTACATTAAAGTAAATGTTTTTCTTAGGTGTTTCCTCACTCATAGATACAAAGATATAAAAATCTACTAAAAGGTTTATCAAATCTGATTATATTGGGTTAAGTTTATTTTTTGGGCGTGTCCCTTCGCTGCGCTTCGGGTCGGGCTACTGCGCACTACGCTCACGCTCGGTGCTACGCTGCG
>JANWVE010000249.1 GCA_025057675.1 Bacteroidia bacterium | reverse complement strand
GGCAAGGGTAAAAGCGTGGGCGAGGGGCTTCGCACCAAGCCTCACGGCTTGCCCTCCGCATGCCTCACGCAAGCAGCAAGTAAAACTAATCCCACTTATATAAAACTTAATCTTGTAAGTATCTGAAAATGAAGACTAAATAAGGTTAAAATGTATTTTGATATTGTAAATCATTGAAAATCAATAGAAAATAAAGTAAAACTTTTATATTCAAGATTAAAGGGTTAGAAGTCCATGTATTCAAGGTTTAATCTTTTACATGCTTGAAAATGAACATAAAACAAGACAAAATGGACACAATTCAAACAAGGTAAAAAATTTTAACCTTGTAAATATTTGATAATCAATATCAAGCAAGGTAAAGCAAGGATATGTCTAAAAACAAGGTAAAACATCGCAAAACTGCTTGCGTGAGGGATACGGAGCATGCCGTCAGGCAGTGCGGAGCGTGAGCGTAGCACCGAGCGTGAGCGTAGTGCGCAGTAGCCCGACCCGAGCATCAGCGAGGGACACGCCAAAAAATAAAAAATTCTTTTCTCTCAATTATGTTATTTTTGTACAGATGTATATTCAAAGTTTAGCTTTAACGTTTTTTCGCAATCACATCCAAAAGCAGTTTGAATTTATTGCCGATATTAACCTTATCACAGGATTAAACGGTACAGGAAAGACCAGCATCTTAGATGCTATCCACTGTTTAGGATTGACTAAAAGCTATTTGCAGCATTTAGATAGAGAAAACATCACCTATGGATATGATTACACTGCAGTAGAAGGCAAATTTGTATTCCAAACAGGAATAGACACCATAAGATACGCCTATCACTCAAAATCGGGTAAAAAAATATGGCTAAATCAGGTGCCCGTTCCAAATTTGAGTAGTTACATAGGTAAAATAAATCTTTTATTTTTTGCCCCTTATGATGTGTATTCGTTAGTCGAAAGCCATGAAGCACGCAAACGCAGTTTTGACTTAGTACTTAGTCAGCTATACCCTGAATACTTGCATGCCTTAATGCAGTATCAAAAAGTCCTCAAACAAAGGAATGCACTACTCAAGCAAATCCAAGAGAGTAAATACACTTACACCGCAGATTTACTGGTAGCATACGATACTTTACTAGACCAATACGGAGGGGTAATTTCAACATATCGTAGCAATTTTTTTGCATCTTTTGAACCTATTTTTCAGGACACTTACTCCAAATTATGCCATCAAAATGAATTACCTTGTATTGAATATATATCTCAACATAAGCCAAATTTTAGTAAGTATCTTTTAGCGCATCATACGAGAGATATTGCCGCAGGTAGAACACTATCAGGAGTGCATAAAGACGAGATTATTTTCAAGATTAACCATTTATTAGCCAAGAATTTTGCTTCACAGGGGCAACAAAAGACTTTTGTTTTAGCAGTTAAATTAGCGCAGTATTTGTATATAGCAGAGAAAAATTTATGTAGTCCCATTTTGCTATTGGATGACATCAGTGATAAGCTAGACCCGACTCGTTTAACTCATCTTTTTTCATTCTTGAACGCATATATTAAGGGGCAAATATTTATCACTGACACACACGGACATAGGTTTAATCTGTTGACTATGGGAAAAAATGTTAATATTATTGAGTTATGAAAGAACGCATGCATAATGAGGTTAATTTATCGGATTGTATACACTCGTTTTTAGAAAAGTCTAAGTTAGACACAGAGATGTACCAGCAAGTTGTGATCAATCAATGGAAGGAGATTGTGGGAGAACACGCTGCTGAACACACTGTTTCCTTATTTTTCAAGGATAAAACGCTGCATGTCAAATTAGACAATAGTTGTTGGCGGAATGAACTACACTACCGCAAACAGCAAATAATAGAGAGGATAAATGCTTACGTGAATTGTCAGATTATTTTAGAGATGTGCGTGTATTAGTTGTAAATTGACTACCCTTTCTTAGTTTTGTATCATCACTTACAAGGATGACGATGCTAAATACTGATTTGAATATGTTGTACGTCAGAAATATATTAAGTCTATTTTTTTCTTTACATAAAAAGTTATTTTGAAAGGTTAAGTTTTAATTTTTTTGGGCGTGTCCTTGCCCACGTTTCGCTGCGCTCGTGTGGGCAAGGTCGGCGTGCTACGGGCTGACGGTGCTACGCCCCACCCGCCCACCCCCTGGGTGGGGGTAAAAGTGTGAGCGAGGGGCTTCGCACCGTGCTGACGCACGCCCTCCGCATGCCTCACGCAAGCGGCTATCAAACTAAGTCCACCTAT
>JANWVE010000248.1 GCA_025057675.1 Bacteroidia bacterium | reverse complement strand
ATTTGTTTATGAAGCAGCTGTCTAATATACTGTTCTCGGGTTTCGGTGTGGTACTTAGCACTGAAAAATTGTTCAATGGAAAGGTCTTTTCCTATGGTTTTGCGGACTAATGAACTCCATTGGATATGTTCTATCAGTTCTATGATTTTTTTATCAGTTTCGTCTAAATACGGTTCAAAGTCGGATAAAGTATGTTTGTTTATTTTTCGGGTCATCAAGCTAAGCGTATCATTGGGGCGTACATTCACTAAATGAGCGGAGATAACACAGTTTAGAGGTACTAACTCATACAGGCTATACACAACAATAAAATCTTGTTTTTCATTAAATTTAGACATAACTCAACGAATAAATTGTACAAAACTAACGTTGCTTATACATTTTTGCAAGTCATTAGTAATTTTTTAGTAAGTGTGTGTATTTTTTAGGTTTTTTGAGCATTTCCCTTCGCCGCACCTGGATGCTGAGCCGCGCATCGAGGCTGACTAAAAAGGCTAAAAGAGTTAAATTTTTTGTCAAAATTAGTATTGATAATCAATGAGTTACAAAGTTTAATTTTGCTAAAATCTGACTTTCTGTGCACCCCTGCCCTTCGCACACTAACCTTGTGAGCATGAGCCAAGCAAGACACCCACAAGCTACAAGATAGAACAAGGCTTTTTATTCTCATCCAAAGCTACAAATGTAAACGTACCCGAAATAGCTTTATGACGCTCCTCTGCATACATATTTTCTACAAAAATATCCACTTTTACATCTAAACTAGTGCGCCCAATTTTAACCACTCTCGCTATTAACTCAATAATACTTCCTGCTGGAATCGGCATTTTGAAATCAATGCGGTCAGAGGATACAGTTACTACTACTTTTCGCGTAAAACGTGTAGCCGCAATAAATGCAACCTCATCCATGAGCTGCATAGCCATACCGCCAAACATAGTATGATAATGATTAGTATCGCTCGGAAATACCGCCTTAAAAATCCGAGTTTCCGACTGTTCTATCTTTTGCTGGAACTCTTCCTTCATAATCTAAACTGATTACACAAAGTGTTGTCATTCTATTCAATTCAAAAAACAACTGTGTTGTGCGCCATCGCAAAAATAGTAAACTTTGATTTCCATCAGATAAACTTTTTTAGCTTTCTGTTGTGTTAAAGCTGTATATTTGTAAACATGAAAAAGAGTGGGTGGCAGATAGTAGCAGTTATAGGTTCGTTTATTTTTATCTTTGTCGCTTGCCAACGTAAAGAAACTCAACCTTTACAAACAGAGTACAAACTTAATATACCCCCTGGTTTTCCTATGCCTAAAATCCCCGCAGATAATCCCCTTACAGCTGAGAAAGTAGCGTTAGGCAGAAAACTTTTTTATGACCCGCAACTCTCTAATGCTCGGACTATTTCTTGTGCTTCATGTCATATCTTGGAACATGGTTTTGCAGACACAGCGCGCTTCTCCCGCGGAGATAAAGGACAAATAGGTCAAAGAAACGCTATGAGTTTGACTAATGTAGCCTATCAAACAGAACTATTCTGGGATGGGGCTAATCCAAGCTTAGAAAAACAAATTTTAGCAGTCATGCTTAATCATGATGAGTTTGATATTGATATCACCGAAGTAGAAAACCGTATCCGGGGCGATGAAAGCTACAAACCTCTATTTCAAGCCGCTTTTAATGGAGTAATTAATATTACTACTATCACCCAAGCCATTGCATCTTTTGAACGCACACTAATCTCAGGAAACTCAAAATACGACAAATATCTTCGCGGTCAGGCTATTTTAACCCCCTCTGAACTAAATGGTATGAGACTCTTCTTTGACGAAAAAGGCGAATGTTTTCATTGCCACAACGGTTTTAATTTTACAAATTTCAAATATCATAACACAGGCTTAGACTCTGTTACCACAGATGAAGGGCGATATAGAACCACAGGTATTGAAGAGGATAAAGGTAAATTCAAAACGCCTACTTTACGTAACATCGCACTTACCGCACCTTATATGCACGATGGTAGGTTCAAAACCTTGGAGGAAGTAGTAGAACACTACAATAGAGGAGGAAAGAACCATCCCTACAAAGACGGCGATATCTTTCCGCTAAACCTGACCGCCCAAGAAAAACAGGATATTGTCAATTTCTTAAAAACACTTACAGACGAGGAATTTATCAATAATCCTGCGTTCAAAAAACCTTAAATGTTTTTTTGTTCAGGTTTTAGGGATATTTTATGTTTTGGGCGTGTCCCTCGCTGCGCTTCGGGTCGGGCTACTACGCACTACGCGTTCGCTTCGGTGCTACGCTGCGCTC
>JANWVE010000247.1 GCA_025057675.1 Bacteroidia bacterium | reverse complement strand
CACCGAAGCGAAGCGTAGCCCGAAGCACGCCGACCTTGCTTGCATGAGCGCAGCGAAACGCAAGCAAGGACACGCCCCAAAAATTAAAATTTAACTTTTGTGCAGCTTTATTCTCTATTCAAAACAACAATAAACTCAACATAACACAAAACTTGATAACTTATTCACCCACTGAAACAACTGTTTCAAAAGCACAAAAATCTGCTTCTATTTAGCCTGTTTGTCAAATAGTTCCAACAGAGGAGTTAGATTATCCATTTTACTTCGTTCTTGGAGAAATTTTAGCCGATACTCAATAGGAATTGTACCGTTATTAAGCAAACGATCTTGTATCATCTTATAGTATTCAGAGTGAATTTCACATGAAATAAAATTTCGTCCAAGTTCTTTGCAAAGCACAATTTCAGAACCACTACCACCAAATAAGATAAATACATCATCGTTCTTTTGAGTGCAAGATTTGATAAGTAACTCCACTAAGCCCAATGGAATTTGACAAGAATGAAAAGTTTTGTCCTTACTCACATTTTTTACTAAGTCAAAGTAAAGCCAAGAGTAAGGCATGCGCCCTGTATGCCCTTGGGCTATTCTTTGCTTTATGCGTTTGTCCGTAGGATTTTGATAAGGAACGGCAACATTCTCTTTGTAGAAATGATTTTGTTTGCTTTTAGTGGCATGTAAAATACTTCTATGGGCAGTAGTAAATCGGCGTGGACTATGACCTATATTTGTATTATATACCCAAACATAGTCCTGTACATCGTACGCATTTTGATCTAAATACTTCACTCTTAAATATGCATTTTGCTTGGGGTAGTTTATCATAAACAGATTGCCAGTCGGTTTAAGTACGCGCATACTTTCTTTGGCTAGTTCTATATACCAATCTATGTAGTCATTCCATTTTTGGGTGTATTTTTTTCCTGCGTAATTGATACCTACGTTGTAGTCAGGGTCGCCGTAAACCATGTCTATGCAGTTGTCAGGCAATTGCTTCAAAACTACAAGCACATCTTCATTAAAAACTTTGTTTCTAAAACTCTCAAGCATGGCTTTGACAAAGATACTAAATTTTTAGGATATAGCAGGCAGATTTTACAAGTTTGATATTTTTAATATCCAAAGGATTCTCAAAAGTGTAGCCCAAATTTTGAGGCATGTACCTTTAAGTTCTATGTTCCTGATTACATAAACACCATATATTTTTTTAATCTTTCCCATTATACCTGGGGATTGATTTGCGTTATGATAATACAAAAAAGGGTGGTAAATCTGATAGACAGCAAAGCTGCTTGGAGAGCCATTTTTCGCTTCAAATACACCTACGATTCCCTCAAACTCAATTGTTAAATCTATTTCTATTTGTACATTCTCAAGTTCAACACATAAATCTTTTCCAAAATGATATTTAAGAGTCGCCTTAGTACGGTGTGGAAAATAAGTCTTCGGTCTTTGAGAAATATCTAAGCTATCAAATTCTGTATCCCTACCAAACAAAAAGTGGTGTAAAACTCTTTGATTATTTGCTACTGACAAGATATTACTTTCACTGCTGTTATATTCATTTAGGAGGCTTTTTTTATACTTCCACTCAATTATTTCTTGTATGGGTTCAAAATCATGATAGACTTTCTCAATCCCTTTGATAAACTGATGATATCCATTTCCTAAGTGAATAACTGCATAATCATTATCAAATAGTATTTTAGGAAGTTTTTCTTTATTATCTATTTTGGTAGCATCAAAAGGATTTCCAAAGCCAATCTGTTTAACACTTCTTTAACTAATTCATTGTGAAATACATAAGTATTACGGTTTTTACAAATCTTAAAAATTTCTGTAATTACCTGTTCTTTTTTGTTCATTGTGTAGTTAGCAAAGATAAGTATTTATTTTATTATTTTTTGGGCGTGCCCTTGTAGGCATTCGCTGCGCTTGCATGGGCAAGTTTCGCGTGCTATGGGCTACACTGACATTTCTGTGCTGCGCTAATGCCCTGCACTGCCTGGACATACTCTATCCTCTCACCCAGTTTAACCTTGTATTTTGAGGTTCTACCTCGTTTTAGATATAGCTCTGCTTTACTCTGTTTTTTAATGACACAAGGAAACAAAATGTATCATTTTGTTTTTGTTTTATTATCAATTACTTACAAGATTACACCTTGTATAGGTGGGATTAGTTTAATAGCCGCTTGCGTGAGGCATGCGGAGGGCGTGCGTTAGCACGGTGCAAAGCCCCTCGCCCACGCTTTCACTCTTGCCCAGGGGGTGGGCGGGTGGGGCACAGCACCGAAGCGAAGCGCAGCCCGCAGCACGCCGACCTTGCTTGCATGAGCGCAGCGAAACGCAAGCAAGGACACGC
>JANWVE010000246.1 GCA_025057675.1 Bacteroidia bacterium | reverse complement strand
GCGCAGCGAAGGGACACGCCCAAAAGATGAAAATAAAATAAATGTTACCTTAAACTCATTTTTTACTTGATTTTTTAGCCCTGATGGTAGGCATAAAATCTTTAACATACAAAGGTTGAGCTTGTTCAAGATCTACAAAATGATTTGCTAAATAAGACTCCAACAACCAATATCCTATATTACGCATGTTTTGAGATACATTTTCTAATGGAATAACATTTTTATACTCATTATAGTACTCTTTTATTTTATTCGCTCCTTTACCTATTAGATAAAGGAGCTTATCTTGTTTAAGATATGGCAAAAGTATGTGGTTATCTAATACATAATGCTGTGGCTCTGTAATAGGATTAAGAAAAAATAATCCATATTCAAAAAATTGTAAATACACATCATGATAAGGTGCATCAATCACACCTACTAAAATGCCATCAGGATTTGGAATTTTATCTAAACCTGCATACGCCGCTACAGCTGTACTGGGTATAAGCATAAGCGGAATGTCTAACGCGTAGGCGATTCCCTTGGCAGTTGACATTCCTATTCTCAAACCCGTATAAGAACCCGGCCCAGCAGATACTACTACTGCACTCAATTCATATATAGGAATGTTTACTTCTGAAAGAACTTTTTCAATAAACAAAGTCAGAGATTGGCTGTGAATTTTCGGTTTTTGAGTAAACTCAAGAGCTAAAATTTGCTCGTTTTTGTATAGTGCGACAGCACATGCGTCCGTGGCGGTTTCTATCCCCAAGAAGTACATTATTTTTGAATAGAGTTCAGAAAATTGAGTACTAACCTTTTGTGTTCAGGATTGACTACATAACTATCCCCTTCCTTAAAAGCAAGAAACTGAAATTTAAGTAAAACCATACGCTGAGGTTTTTCATTAAATATATAGACATTATAGACGTAATTAGGTTGTGCATCTGCTAGTTCTACATTACTAGCCACATAGCAATCCATTTTGTTAACTTGAAGATCTTCTACGTTGTATTGTTTATAGTTTTTATCATTTCTACCCAAACCCGATTTAAGTTGTTCATAGATTGAGGATCTCACTTCATTTAAGTTTTCGCCTTCTAAATCTTCTACTTCAATATGAAGTTTTAATATGCATTGTCCGCATTTATCAATGGGCATTTTTTGACTGTTTCGTACAAAATTGTGTGGTGCAGATAAGTTTTTGCGTCTATCTTCCAAGTAATCAGGAATTTGATATGTCCATTTCAGTATTTCATCTTTGAAGCTAACCCATTTAATCTCTTGACTAAACGATGAAGGGATACAAAATATCAATGCAACCAGCGAAAAAACAAGTTTTGAATAGTAGAACTTCATATTTCTCTCTAAACGATGCGCAAAGATAATAAACAATTGTAATAACTAATTATACGCGTAGTAAAGAGTTAGACAATACAAAGAATTTTATTCTTAATTTTGTTTATTCAGCTTGCTTTTTGTAGTTTTGGCGACCAAATAAAGAGTAATCATGGTTTTACAAGATAAAATTGTACTAATTACAGGTGCAGATAACGATCTAGGAAATGCACTTGCCTTACTAATGGCTAACCGTGGTGCGAAGTTAGCTTTGGTAGCACGATCTTCCGAAGAGTTAGAACTACTTGCAGCACAGTGCCAACACTATAGTACAGAGTCTATGGCTTTTGCCCTGGACGATAATACCCCACAGGCTATTGAAAGCCTTGTCAAACAAATTTTAGATAAATTCGGAAAAGTAGATATCCTCATAAATAATAACGGTATAGGTAGTTGGGGAATTCTAATTGAACAAAGTCCAGAGGAGATTTGTAAAACCATACAAATCAATCTTACAAACACAATTTTACTTACCCGTGCTTTATTACCTAATCTTGTAAAAAATAAAGATGGCGCTCAAATCGTCAATATGTGTTCTATTGCCGCTAAAATTCCTTTACACATGATGGCTGTTTATACTGCCACTAAGTTCGGGTTATATGGTTTTGCCGAAGCTTTACGCAGGGAATTAGAGGACACTCAAATAGACATTATCAACGTGATTAGCAGCCCTGTTGATAGCAATTATTTTGAAGGGGAAAACGCGGTAGGAAGAAAACAAGCCGAAGTGATTGATATAGGGGCTCCCGAAGAGGTTGCGGAGGGTATTTTTGATGCTATCAACCGTAGGAGCAGAGAGGTAGTTATTGGTAGTTTTAATAAGTTTACTCTTTTTGCTAGCAAGATTGCCCCTGGTTTATCTAACTCATTAGTTAAGCAAGTATTTTCTAAAACAAGGCATAATTAAAGAGTCATTTTACTCTTTTACGATTAACCAATTAACGCGCTATATCAAGTCTATAATCAAAAATTTATTTTGGGCGTGTCCCTCACTGCG
>JANWVE010000245.1 GCA_025057675.1 Bacteroidia bacterium | reverse complement strand
GCAGCGTAGCACCGAAGCGATAGCGCAGCCCGCAGCACGCCGACCCGAAGCGCAGCGAAGGGACACGCCCAAAAGAGCATTACCAATAAAATCATTCATATAACCAATCGCATCAAAAAATGCTGATAGCTTTTTAACTACCAGCGGCATACTTAGAAATACTAATTACCTGTGTTAGAAAAAGTATTTTTCTTAATTACTGCACAAGAATAGGAATGGTCTTGATATCACCACCTATCCTTATTTTGGCAAAATAAGTTCCTCGCTCTTGAATAGTTGGAATATGAATAGTTTGGTTACCTCGGTTTAAAGACACATTTTGCTGATATATCAACTGCCCTACTGTGGAATAGATTTGTATCTCTGCATTTTGTTCTTGGGTAGAGAATATATGCATATTCCACGTATCGTAGTGTGTTACAGGATTAGGATACACCCATACTTGGTTTTGTACTCCACTTACAATAACTTCTTTGGCATCACTGAATACAAAAGAACCATCACGATTATATACTTTTAGCCTATACAAAATAGGACTATCGTATAAATTAGGAGTTTTATCTATGAATTGGTAATACTCTGCAGGATGAGTGGGTATCTCTGCAATAGCCTCAAAAGAATGTCCTTTATCTAAGCTTTTTTCTATAACAAAGTGTGTAACTTGAGGTAGGTTTTTGGTTTTCCAATACAAGACAGCATTGCTCTTATCTGCGAGTGCATTGAAGTTGAGTTGTTCAATAGGTAAAGCACAGACTACCGTTATAGTTTGTGAAATACTGTTAGAACAACTAGTAACGGGGTCAGTAACGGTCAGTGTTACTGTGTAAGTACCTGCGCTGCTGTAAGTGTGAGTTTGAGAATTTGTTGCTCCAATTCCATAGTTAGGCAGTGTCATATCTCCCCATGACCATAGGTAGGAGGTTAAGGAGTTAGGTTGGCAAGAGCCTCCGAGCAGCGTACAACTAAATCCACAAGGCACAATACCCAGTCCATTGCAGCTAGTCAGCAATGTAGAGGTGCTATTGAAGTTGATGGGTGTGCCGCAAGTTACAGGAGACATAGGCGTGTAAGTAAAGTTAGCAGTAGGTGCATCCCTGACGGTAATGGTTATAGATGCGGTCTGAGTACATGTACCGTTGGTTACAGTTACATTGTAGGTGTGAGAACCAGTGGTGGATAAGGTCTGTGTCAAGGTTTGTCCAGTACCAATTACTACGGGCGAAGGGTTTTTTGTCCATGAATAAGAAGTAGCACCTGAAGGGTATGCGGTCAGAGTAAAAGGGGCGTTTTTACAAGCAAAATTAGGCCCTGCTATGCTGGCAGGCGGAGGAGTTGCGGTAAAGTTAAATGTAGTATTGACAGGAGTAAAATTACCGCATAGGTCTTGAAGAGTATTACCGTCTGTACCCGTTTTAATGGTTAAAGTGTAAGTTGAACCCATGATTAAAGCAGGGGTGAAATTGATAGTAATCTGAGAGGTTTGTGTTCCGCATAATACCCCTGACGCACTCGTAACAGTAAAAGGACCTCCTGGACCGGAGATTAAAAAATCTGATCCATTGCTAGCAATACTAGTGCATAATATTGCTTCACTCATTTGAAGAGTGAGTGTACCTACACCACAAGGTGTTATTGTGGATACTGGCATTGGGGCTACATTATCAAAAATAGTTGCTGTGGAGGGGCTAAAATCTAGGGTGTATCCATTTTGAGATTGACTGTAGTTATCAATTACCAAAACATACGTTTGTCCTGCGGTTACGGGTAAAAGTGAGCTAAATTTAGGTCCTGATGCAGGTTCGGAAGGGTTAGTTCCTGCTGAACTTAATCCTGTTACGCCTGGGTCGGCTGAGAAATTACATCTTACTTCGGGAGCGGCACCCGTTACAATATCTGCACAAGTTTTACCTGTCAAATTGTAAACAGCAAAATCGTAATCTTCGCTCATATTAACTGGGGTGATGTTAAAAGCTAAATTTCCCGATGACTGCACACTGAGGATGTACCATACACTGTTTCTCTCTCTTACACCAAGACACGAAGTAGTAGGTACCTCTTGTTGAGTGCCTATACCTGTGTAAGAATTAGGCTGATGGTAAGTATTTGTACACACTGGAATTGCATTAGGACAATCTTGTTCTGGACCTGTAATAGCTGTTTTAGCAATAGCTGCTGTGCCAGGCATATACCTTGCCGCTTCTTTTTCTGCGATTCTTCTCTGTAATTCCTCTTTGCTAATGGACTGCGCCCATAAATAACCACTCAAAGGTAACAGTAATAGAATTAATGGTAAGATGTAAGCTTTCATACTGAATAATTATTTTAAATTTGTAAAATGCAGGTACAAAAGTATTTTATCTATGCAGAGTACACAATAGGGCTACCCCCTCAATTTTAATTTCAGGTAAATATTCTGTTATATTATATGAAGTCTAAAAAAAATAATTTTACTTTTTTGGGCGTGCCCCTCGCTGGCGCTCGGGTCGGTGCATTCCGCACTACGCTAACGCTTCGGTGCTACACTTCGTTTCGCACAGGGCTAACGCCCTTGC
>JANWVE010000244.1 GCA_025057675.1 Bacteroidia bacterium | reverse complement strand
GATGCTCATGCCTGATAGACCTTGTGGACTTTTGCGAAACAATTTGAGAAAAAAGGTTTCAATATTGTCATCGGCGTGGTGGGCGGTTACAATGTAGTCTAAATTGTAAGTATTGAGTAACTCATAAAACCATTGATAACGTAGTTGGCGAGCTAACATTTGCACGGAAGTATCCTTCAAATTTTGGTGCATTTTATGGGTTTCAAAACGTTGGATGTGAATTTTTGAAGATTCCACGTATTTTTTACCTTGTTCAAGTACGAATATTTCATCTTGTAGCGAATCCTGACCGCGTAGTTGAAAATTTGCATGGGCTATGTGAAAAGATAGGTTAAGTTTTGCATAGATATCTAAAAGTACCATAGAGTCTATTCCTCCACTTATAGCAAGCAAAAAATGTAGTTTTTGTGGATTTGAAAAGGTTTGAAATACATTGTCTTGAACTTTTTTTAACAAAAAATCCATAATTATTTTGCGATAGCTATTGCAATGTAAAAAAAACTTATTAACTTTGTAAAACTATTATGAATATGAAACAGCCAATTTATCTACTTGCTCTATTGCTGCTAACGAGCGCAGCTTATGCACAAGGCTTAATGCCCTTTGTTCCAAGCAATAAGTATAACCTTGTACCTAAAACAGTACCCTATCCTAAAAGCCCCGTGTTGCATAGAAATAGTAATTCTGAAGCAAGAACCACTACACTGGGAGAAAGATGGTACTGCTATGTAGAGGCTTCACAAACCGTTAATAACACATCAGGGCTATCTAGTGCCTCCATAAATTACATGTTCCCTGACTCAAATATTCAAGCAAAATTTGGCAGTTCAGTAGACAACCCATTTATACATGGATATGCAGTTGTGCTTGATCCAAGTGCAGCCGTTTTCGCAAGTAACTTGTTACCTGATTACAATGACCTGACCATACTAAGAAGTGGTACTTCCACATCAGGACAATATACTTATTATCTTGACTCATTGGTCATCCCTTATTTCTATCAGCGTCCTGCATCCATGCCTAGTTCTATCAAAGATACGGTAGTAATACAAATTATACCTTGCTCAAGATACGTAGCACCTGCATCCTCTGCTGGTGTTCCTGCGCAAACAGCAATGTCAGGACAAGGAGGGGGTAGCTTAAGTTCATGGAGAAACTACTTCTTTGATGTTAGTGTCATACCTACATTAGTTACAGACTTTGGCGAGGACACCGTCAATTTCACAGCGTTAGGCTTCAATCAAAACACATGGAGAATCCCTGCTACACCAGCACAATTTAGACAATACAAAATACCCCTCGGTCAGAGCGACACGAGTGATGCCACTAAAGCCCTACAGATTGCCATGGCAAGCTATGGATACACCACTCCGTATAAAATATCAGGTGCTAAAATCGGAGCAGATAGTTCTAGCAAAAATATAGTCATCTTTATGTATTACAAACCTGGACAGAGTTGGACACCTACAGATATGCTAGATGTTGATATTACTAACGCTACTCGCAGTGTATTCTCACCTTTTTATTTGGAAGAGAACGGGGATGATACTTTCCCAATTTATGACGGTAATACCTTCGCATCAGAACGACCCCATGCAGGTTACGTAAAAGGATATAACATAAGCCACATGCTACTCACTCAGGTTCGGTATAAGTACCCTTCAGGCTGGGGTGCATACGGCATAATGATACCTCACATAGCTTTCCTCGTGGGATACCCCTTTGAATATCCTATATGGTATGCAAAACTCAGATCACCAGGTACTCCTGTATCTGTAAGCGATAATATGTTGAATAACGGGGTATCGCTTGGCCTAGCTTACCCTAATCCCACTCGTACTGAAATTAACATCCCTTATACTGTAACTCAATCTAAACAAGTAGAAATTACTATTACCAACATTATGGGGCAGACTGTGAAGTCCGTATCTAATCAGAATGTAAGCGCGGGTCAGTATGTATCTACTATCAACGTAGCAGACTTGCCTGCGGGTATGTACTTCTACACGCTCAAAACAGATAGTGGTATCTATACTAATAAGTTTGTAGTAGAGTAAAAGCTAGATTTTAGATTTTATCTCTATTTAAGCAGCCATAGCGTTATGTTATGGCTGTTTTTTTATTTTGTGAATAGATTTTTTGGGCGTGTCCCTTCGCTGCGCTTCGGGTCGGGCTACTCCGCACTGCGCTAACGCTTCGGTGCTTCGCTACCGCTCCGCACTGCCTAACGGCATGCTGCGTATCCCTCACGCAAACTGTACTTTGATGTTTTAGCTTTTTTATACACATTCTTGCTTTACCTTGTTTAATACTCATTATCAAATATTTACAAGGTTGAAGTGTGTTTTTATCTTGTTTAATGTTTATTTTCAGGTACTTGCAGGGTTAAGTATTGTATAAGTGGGATTAGTCTGCATGCTGCTTGCGTGAGGCATGCGGAGGGCGTGCGTCAGCACGGTGCGAAGCCCCCCGCACACTCCTTCCCTCTTGACTAGGGGGTGGGCGGGTGGGGCGCAGCACCGTTAGCCCGCAGCACGCCGACCTTGCCCACACGAGCGCAGCGAGCCGTG
>JANWVE010000243.1 GCA_025057675.1 Bacteroidia bacterium | reverse complement strand
TATGTATTCAAGGTTTAACCTTGTACGTACTTGAAAATAAGCACAAAACAAGATAAAACAACAGTAGTTCAAACCAAGTAAAAAATTTTAACCTTGCAAGTACTTGATAATGAATATCAAACAAGGTAAAGCAAACGGACGTATGCAAACAAGGTAAAACATCCTAAGGCTGGTGCGTGAGGCATGCGGAGGGTGCGTGAGCAGTGCGGAGCGCAGCGCAGCACCGAAGCGTCAGCGTAGCCCGCAGCACGCCGACCCGAGCGCAGCGAAGGGACACGCCCAAAAAAATAATCTTGTAAATTTGTTTTCAAATATGATTAGCCATCTCAACATAGACCCATCCTGGAGTTTTAATGAATGCTCTGCCAAAGATACTTCCTATATCACTCATGGCTACTACACTTATCCTGCTAAGTTTATTCCACAGTTAGTGCGCCGCCTTATCTACGAACACAGTACAGAAACTCAAGTTTTAGCAGACCCCTTTATGGGAAGCGGAACTACAATTGTAGAAGGACTAATTAACCAAAGAATAAGCATAGGAGTAGATATTAACGAAATCGCCTTTTTAGTAGCACAAGTTAAAACTACACCTTTGCCCTCCTTGAAATTAGTTGAAGTTTTTACTCAGCTTGAAAAAGATCTCAAAAAACGCTTATATACAGAAAGAACATATTTTTTACAAAAATCGCTTGATTCGCTCAAACTTCATGAAAAAATTGACTATTGGTTTAGACCTGCCCAAAAAGAAAGTTTGGCTATTTTATTACAAAGAATTTTAGAAATTTCTGATGAGCCTGTGCGAAGGTTTTTTCTAGTTGCTTTTGCACAAATTCTTAAAAGTTGCTCAATTTGGCTACAAAAAAGTGTAAAACCTACTCGGGATTTAAGCAAAAAAGATTATGACGTTTTACAAACTTTTTTACAGCATGCAAAAAAAATGGTTGAGAAAAATAATCAGTTTTGTAAACTGCTACCACAACCATTTCTTGAAAATATAGAAAACTATCGGATAATTGCTTGCACGGATGCCCGAGAAATGCCCTGCCTAACCGAGAGTGTAGATTTAATTATCACCAGCCCACCTTACGTAACCAGCTACGAGTATGCTGATTTACATCAGTTACCTTTGTATTGGTTGGGCTACTTAGAAGATTTATCTCAGTTTCGGCAAAAATTCATTGGTTCAATGTATAGAAAGCGAGAGAATGGAAGCATACATAGTACTTTGGCAGAGAGAGTGATAAAAGACTTATGCAATACCAAGAAAAGTCTTGAAGTGCAACGTTATTTTGCAGATATGTATGAAGTGTTCAAAGAGATGCATCGCATCTTAAAGCCCCGCGCGAAAGCTTGTATAATTATTGGTAACACAAGCTTTAAGGGCATATACATACCCAACGCAGAAGTGTTTATTGAGCAAATGCAGAACTTAGGGTTCAGTATTTTTGACATTGTTAAAAGAGAAATTCCCTCTAAAATGCTACCTTCTACACGTGATAGCAAAACAGGACAATTCGCAAAGTCTAACCAAGAAAATGTTATTCTAGCTTACCCTACGGAGTATATTTTAATTTTTAAAAAGTTATGAAATTTGAATATTTATTAAATTTGTACAAAAATTACGAGGAAAAATACCAAGAAAAAGCCTTCTGTTATATTTCTCAAATGCTCAAAGAAATAAAAGGAATACATAAAATAAGCTTTGAGAATAGTCCCAAAGCCCGAAGGGCTTTGGAGTTAGGAATTACCCCCGATCACGAACAATCATGGAGAGCATTTAAGGGAAAGAATTTAGAAAAACTTATCAAGTATATTTTAGTTTCTCAAATAGAGAAAATAGGGTTAAAAATTATCAGTGGCAATTCTTTGGAGAGAGTACAAAAACAAAACGAAGAGTTAGCAAAAGTAAAAAGAAATTTATTAGTGGATTTTGGAGAATTTGGCTGCCATTTGCCTGATGTAGATTTAGTTATTTATCAACCTACTGATTATAAGGTTGTTGCAGTGCTTTCAATCAAAGTTACTTTGCGAGAAAGAATCGCGCAAACAGGATACTGGAAGATAAAACTTGCTAACGATAAAATCACCGAACACATTAAAGTTTTTTTTATTACTCTTGATGAAGACAATACTTTGGAGCAGCAATTCCCTTGTAAGAAAGGCAGAGCTATAACTGAAATAGATACGGATGGCTCGTACGTTTTAACGGACAAAAACTTGCAAGAGAGTAAAAAAGTAAAAACTTTTGACAAGTTCTTACATGATTTAAAGAGCCTTATTTGAGCAGTTAATATAAGTAGTATCGTTTATCTTTTTTAGTAGGTAGTGAACTCTAAATGTGTCTGCTGCCTGTATGCATAGATCAGGTAAGCAATCTACACTGATATTTGCACACATGGTAGCAAATTCTTTAAATATTCTCTATTTTTGATGACACTCAATGCCAATATTTCTTTACTGTGCGCACAATAAGCACGTATTAAATTTAAAAAATAATTTTATTTTTGGGCGTGTCCTTGTGGGCGTTACGCTGCGCGTATGCCCACAAGGTCGGCGTGCTACGGGCTGACGGT
>JANWVE010000242.1 GCA_025057675.1 Bacteroidia bacterium | reverse complement strand
TTAAAAAACTTTCTATCAGTGTTAAAAAAATCTGTATGTTTGCCTTACTTAATGTCCCTTTCAACAGTGAAAAGAGACTTATATTTATTTATTTTTTTCATACTGTACAAAAGTACAGTTTTTTGTATCTGAAAAATGTCACTCATATTGGCATTATGAGCATTTATTAAAATATATCTCGCAACAACCCGAAGACTGTTTTTTATTTCCCAATATTCACACCATTATACCCCTAGATATCATTCATAATAGATAAAATGTCAAAAAATGTCAACCATATTAGAGACTTAATATAATAAAATAATATAATATATTTGCATAAGCAAATACTCATGAAAAATATATCACAAAAAATAATCACTTGCCTGCTTGTTCTTCTTATATATTTGACTACTAATCTATTTTCTCAATCCTTTCCCGCATTTGCTTGGGTCAAAGCCATTGCAGGAAGTAACAATGAAAATGTAACTGCTAGTACTATTGACGCATCAGGTAATATCTATGTAGCAGGGGTATTTCAAGGTTCAATTGATGTAGATCCTGGACCTGGCACAGTTTTACTATCCTCATCGGGAATTCAGGATATGTTCGTAGCTAAATATTCATCTCTGGGAGTGTTGATATGGGCAAAACATATCGGCGGTATCGAAAATGAGGCAGCTTATGGCATAACAGTAGATAACGCTGGAAATGTATATTTGACAGGAGTATTTGAAAACACCGTAGATTTTGACCCAGGTCCAAGCGCATACGACCTAACATCAGCAGGATGGTTTGATATTTTTCTTCTTAAATTAGACCCAGCAGGTAATTTTCTGTGGGTCAACCAATGTGGGGGAAATAATGATGAAATGGCGTTCACTGTTGGACTAGATAATGCAAGTAACGTGTATATATCTGGAAATTTTAGTGGAACAGCAGACTTTGACCCAAGTCCTTCTGTATTTAACCTCAATTGTGTGGGATATAGAGATGGGTTTATCGCTAAATTTTCTGCTAATACAGGTTCATTCCAATGGGCAAAGCAGTTCGCAACCACGGGCAGCACTGACTTCTGCGGAGTTTCTAGTTTTGTATTAGATGGTTCAGGTAATTTTTATGTTACAGGCACTTTTGCAGGTACAGTAGATTTTGATACGGGTTCAGGCACTTATACATTAACTTCATTTGGCACACAATCTAATTTGTATGCTTGTAAATTAGACAACACAACTGCTATAACATGGATAAAGCAAATCGGTGCTTCAAGTGCAGTGGTAGGTTCTAATGATATAAAAATAGACAATTTAGGCAACACTATCATCACAGGAGATTTTCAAGGCAGTTGTGATTTTGACCCAGGAAGCAGTACCGTTAATCTTACTTCTAATGGGCTTTCTGATGTGTTTGTCTTAAAATTGACAAATACAGGTACTTTCTCTTGGGCGGTGGGTGTAGGTGACTCTGGGTTCGACGGAAGTATGAAACTGCTAACTACCTCTACTAACGA
The DNA here is from genome assembly GCA_025057675.1 of Bacteroidia bacterium. Classification (GTDB taxonomy): domain Bacteria; phylum Bacteroidota; class Bacteroidia; order JANWVE01; family JANWVE01; genus JANWVE01. The sequence goes on along the minus strand of JANWVE010000242.1, from coordinate 1,108 downwards.
TATCATTGTATTGGGAGAGTATCAGGGTACAGTGGATTTTGACCCAGGTATTCCCATATATCAAATCAGCTCCGATGCAGGTTCATGGGATATATTCATGCTCAAACTCAGTAGTGCAGGTACTTTTGAATGGGTTAAAAGTGTAGGAGGTCCTTCTTGGGACCAACCTTGCATGATACATCAAGATACTTTTGGTAATTTATACATCACGGGAAGGTTTTCAGATACCTGTGATTTTGACCCTGACGCACCTACTTTTTACCTCTCAGCCACTCAATCTGACGCTTTTATACTCAAACTAAATGCATCTCCAACGCACAGCAAAGAAAACGAGATACACTCTTTCTTTGAAGTATACCCCACTATAACGAATAACCTTATTCATATACGCTCAAATCAGTATCAAAACTATAATCTTGAAATTTTTGATGCTATGGGCAGAGTGGTATTACAAACTCAAAACACCACAAGTATACCCGTTTATGCTTTACCTAATGGAATGTATATCATTAAGATACAAAACTTAACTAATGATAGATTTGAATATCATCGATTTGTAGTACAGCATTAAAAATTAACGTAAAGAATAGGTTTTTACAGATTGATTTCTTCATTGAGATTTATTTTTGGGCGTGTCCCTCGCTGCGCTCGGGTCGGCGTGCTGCGGGCTACGCTATCGCTTCGGTGCTTCGCACTGCTGACGCACCCTCCGCATGCCTCACGCAGCAGCTTTTGGATGTTTTACCTCATTTTTATACATACCTTTGCTTTACCTTGTTTTATATTGATTACCAAGTATTTACAAGGTTAAAATTTTTTACCTTGTTTAAAGTGCGCTTGCTTTATCTTGTTTTGTATTCATTTTCAATTATATACAAGGTTAAACCTTGAATACATCAACTTTACACAACTCTTTAACCTTGAATATGTAAATTTTACCTTTGTAGGTACGTGTTTATTGGTTTGAGCTAGGAAGCTCAAACTACGTTGTCAGGTACTTACAAGGTTAAGCTTTGAATAAGTGGACTTAATTTGATAGCTGCTTGCGTGAGGCATGCGGAGGGCGTGCGTCAGCACGGTGCGAAGCCCCTCGCCCACGCTTTTACTC
>JANWVE010000241.1 GCA_025057675.1 Bacteroidia bacterium | reverse complement strand
CTTCGAACCTCATGATTTACTTAGACATAATATCTGTCATCAAGCTATTTTTACTAAAAAGAGTGTATTGGAAGAATTGGGAGGATTTGATTTAAAATATCCTTTAATTGCTGATTACGTCACTAATCTCAAAATATTTTTATCTACGAAATACAAAATTACATACATTGACAAAGTAATAGCCTACTATGGTTCGCTTGGCAAAAGCTACTCACCTTGGTCTGAGGAAGAAAGAAATTCTTTCTACTCACTTCGTTCAAAACTATGGAATGAATACTGTAATAAAAAGATATTAATTTACAAAAAAAATTTTTTTGCTAAAATAGTAAATTTTTTTAGAAAGTAAAAAAAATAATTTTGCTACTCGTTTAATTTAACTGAATGTGATTCTTATTTCCGTCATACTCCCCAACTATAACCATGCGCGCTTCCTAAAGCAGCGCATAGAAAGCATTCTTTGTCAAACTTTTCAGGATTTTGAACTTATTATCTTAGACGATGCTTCTACTGACAATAGCAGACAAATCATAGAGCAATATCGGCACCATCCTAAGGTAAGTCGCATTATTTATAATCGTCGCAATAGCGGCAGCCCCTTTAAGCAGTGGAATAAAGGCATACAGTTAGCTCAGGGTAAATATATTTGGATAGCAGAAAGTGATGATTATTGTAAGGAAGATTTACTATCAACATTAATTACACTTTTTGATAAAAATGCTGAAATAGGAATCGCGTATTGTAGGTCGGCATTTATAGATGAAAATAATAATTTTTTATACGATGACATACAAAGAAATTCGTGTTTTATTGCTAATCTTTGGAACAGTGATTTTTTTATGTATGGAAAAGAAGCTATCACTAAGTACTTGTATAAACTGAATATAATCCCCAATACTAGTTCAGTGATTTTCTCTAAGTCAATATTTCAAAAAATAGGAGGTGCTCCAACAAATATGCGCCAATGTGGCGATTGGTGGGTTTGGATAAAAATGCTTACTCAAAGCAATCTAGTGTACTCAGCAAAGCAGCTTAACTTTTTTCGCATACATAGTCACACTACTCGTATTTTAGATACACCTGAAAAAATAATGCAGCGAGTAAAAGAAGAGATAATAATTAATCAATTATTAATGAATTACATAGAAAATGTAGAGTTAACGCAAGAAAAGCAACGACTCATATCTTTATGGATAGAATTGCAACTCAAATACAAACCAATTATTGGTACACTTTTAGCGTGTCCTGCGGGATATAATTTTTTTACTTATTGGCGTGAAATACTAGGATATTTGCGGTATTTAAAGATAAGTTAGATGCTCAATATTGCTATCATATCGCCAAATCGGAATGCCTATTCTGAATCATTTATTCAGGCACATAAAGAATTACTCAAAGGTCGAATATATTACATTTACACCGATATAGATTCTAACAACTACGCTCTTGACGGTGAAACTCTTCCTTCACCTCAACCAATTCCTTTGTGGCTTCGTTTGGTTCATGCTTTTCGGAGAAGAGTTTTGAGGCAACAAATTATTACTCCGCAAGATTCTTTGGAAGAGTTTTTTAGAATTCAAAAAATAGATGTGGTACTAGCAGAGTATGGCACCACTGGAATGGGTATTCTAATTGCCTGCAAACGATTTGGCGTGCCTTTGGTAGTGCATTTTCACGGTTTTGATGCGTCCTTTGTTCTAAAAAATAATCCAAAGTTTTACACACAACTGTTTGAAGCCGGCGTGCCATTAGTGGTAGTATCCCGAAAGATGCAGGAGATGTTACTAGCAGCAGGAGCTTCACTTGACAAAATTTATTACAACCCCTACGGTCCGCATCCTTCTTTTGAAGCAATAGGATTAAAAAAGAGAAGTACAGCGCCTATTTTTTTAGCTGTTGGACGGTTTGTACCCAAAAAAGCACCATACAAAACGCTGATTGCATTTTCAAAAGTGGTAAAGTTATTTCCTGAAGCACAGCTTGTTATGGTTGGAGAAGGGGATTTACTAGATGCTTGCAAAGATATAGCAACTGCCCTGTCCATTAGTCAAAATGTTACTTTTGCAGGCATATGCGATCGAGCAAAAATTCAGGAGTTTATGCGCAAAGCAACTGCTTTTTTACAACATTCTGTTACTACTTCTAGTGGAGATATGGAAGGTTTACCGGTGGCTATTTTAGAAGCCATGTTGGCAGGATTACCTGTGATTAGTACTTATCATGCTGGCATTCCTGACGCAGTTGTACATGGTGAGACAGGTTTTCTTTGTCAAGAAGGCGATATTGATGCTATGGCTAATTACATGACTGAATTCTGCAAAAATGCAGATTTAGCCTATCATATGGGTTTAAAAGGCATGCAACGCATTCAAGCGAATTTTACCCTCGAAAAACATATTAATCAATTGCAAAGATTATTAGAACAAACAGCAATTACTTTTAAATGGTAACCCATGTCTCTCGCCCCCATTGTCCTTTTCGTTTACAAACGTCCTTGGCACACTCAGCAAACTCTCGAAGCACTGGCTGCTAATGAACTAGCAGATCAATCTATACTTTACATCTTCGCTGATGGACCCCAAACCGATGCCACTGAAGAGCA
>JANWVE010000240.1 GCA_025057675.1 Bacteroidia bacterium | reverse complement strand
ATTAGGCGTAATTAGTGCCATAACTCTACTTCGATACCTTAGCGCATGGATAAAGTATAAAAGTTTTAAGATTTTAGAGAACGCCCCTATACATATAGGAGTAGTGGCTTCTGATGCCCACTATGAGCTTGTACGCGCTAAGTTTAGCCATTATACACAAAATGCCATTTGGATAGGAAATATTCTACCTTCTGGTCAGGATAAATTTATTGCTTTGCAAAACTGGGTAGAAATTTACCAAGTGGATGAGCTTATTTTTTATGCAGCAGATGTGTCGTATGAAAACATACTTAATTACATGCAACAGCTAAGCAAAAATAGAATTAAATTTCACATTGTTCCGCCACAATCAGATTATTTAATAGGCAGTAATAGTGTTTTTACAGACAAAGACCCATTTCATTCTAAAATAGATTTTGCTTTGGAACACGTACAAAATAAAGTATTTAAGCGAGGGATAGAATTGCTAATGGTTATTTTTATTTTGTTGTTTAGTCCTGTTTTTTGGTTGATACAAAGGCGAAAAAAACATTTTTTTCGCAATATGTGGGATGTTTTAATTGGCAAAAAGCATTTGGTAGGCTATAGTAGCCATGATAATCTAAAATTGCCCAAGTTGAAGCCAAGTTTGTTATCTACGGTAGATAAGCTTTCAGAAGCTGTACGAAAGAGCATTCATTCTGAACAAAAATTTCGGTTAGATTATCGCTATGCTTTGCATTACACAGTTAGCCAAGATATAGAAATAGTCTTGAAGAACTTACATAGATTAGGATAATTTTTTTGGGCGTATCCTTGCCCACGGCTCGCTGCGGTCGTATGTGCAAGGACACGCCCAAAAGTTCAATAATCTCTCAACTCTACAATTGAGAAAATTTCTAATCAAAACTAAGTATATTCACTACCCTCGCAGGATTACCCCAGACTAAACTACGAGCAGGTACGTTCTGTAATACATTACTACCCATACCTATCAAACTATACTCTCCAATGCGTACCTGTTCCTTTATACTGCTTCCCGTACCTATGTAGCAATTTCTCTCAATATGCACATGCCCTGATAAACATACCCCACTGGCAATGTTAGTAAAGTCTTCTATTACACTATCATGGTTAATAACGCTGTTTGCTAAAATAACTACTTGACTTCCTATTTTGACATTATTTGCAATGGTTACATGTTGCAAAATAACGCTTCCTACCCCTATTTCTGCACTTCTTGAAACATACGCCGTAGGATGTACCACAGTAATAAAACGTTCAAAAGGAATATGAGCTATTATTTTTGATTTGCGAAGATAGGTACTAGCGCTTCCTATTGCTGTTACAAAAAACACCTCTTCACTAAACTCCGACGCTTTTGATAACTTACCTAATACAGAATAATCCTGATATACTTTTTTACCTTGTAATGACTCTTTATCCTCTAAAAACCCAAGGCATAGATACTTCTGCATACCCAAACTTTGATTGATATCTAATAAACTATCTAAAATATCAATCCCATTTCCCGTAGCCCCTAAAATAATAACCTTTATAGGATACATACAGAGTAAAAAAGTAAATTGGTCTCGCGTGTAAATACCCCCAAAAGCCTTTTGCTAAGCTATTTTTTAACTTCTATGATTGTTTTACTAACCAAAATACAAGCAATTGAGAACGAAATAAAATAAATCACATCGCGCAGGTCTATTACGCCTCTGCTTATACTTACATAGTGATTTTCTAACCCCAAGGCATCAATAAAGTCATGAAGTTTTACTTGATGAGTAAATAAATCAGCTATTAAACCAAAGCCTTTGAACCAAGCAAAACACAAAAAGAAACCTAAAATAAATGCTACAATTTGGTTATCTGTAAGAGAAGAGGCAAGTATTCCCAAAGCACAAAATGAAATGCCTACTAATGTTAAACCTAAATAAGCTCCATAAGCAGCTCCCCAGTCTATGTTTCCTTTGGGTAGGGCGTAGTCCTGCACTGTAAATAAATAAACTAATGTGGGCACAACACACAAGACCGCCAATAAAGCAGCAGCTAAAAATTTACCTATCAAAATTTGATATTCAGAAACAGGTCTGGTTACGAGAAATTCAAAAGTTCCTGTTTTCTTCTCCTCTGCAATCGCACGCATGGTAATAGCAGGTATCAAAAACATAAATGCTAAGGGTGCAAAAGTGAAGAACACTTGTAAATTAGCAGTACCCATTTGCAAAGTATTACTGGGGGCTATCCATACAAAAAAACCGACTATCCCTAAAAATACACTCATCACTATATACGCAATTAAAGAACTAAAAAACGAATGAACTTCTTTTTGAAAAATGACCCATATATTCCGCATGACCACAAAAGTAATACAAAACTTTGATACAGAAATAATAACATGAACACATTGTAATAAAACAACACTAATCATTTGAGTTAATTTTTTGTTCTTTTAGGCAAGGAATCGCCAGAAATAACTAATCTCAATATCCTTTTGAGAAAACAAACCCTTTGTAGATAACTCCTACCATTTATTTATTTTTTGACAAATAAAACTGTATGGATAAAGTTCATCCAAGCTTACAGAATGCGATTACAAGTATAAGGACTACATGAAAATATATTAAGTCTATTTTCTTTTTACGAAAAATAGGTGTGGATTAGTTATTGAGTGTTTTTTGGGCGTGTCCTTGCCCACGTCTCGCTGCGCTCGTGTGGGCAAGGTCGGCGTGCTACGGGCTA
>JANWVE010000023.1 GCA_025057675.1 Bacteroidia bacterium | reverse complement strand
GCAATCTTAACTTAAGCATTGCTGACATCAAAACTTTGTATCATGCTCATTTTCACTACGAATACTTATTAAAATATATCTCCGAAAAACCCGAAAAACAATTTTTATTCCCCGATATTCATACCATTATACCCCCAGATATCATTCATAATAGATAAAATGTCAACCATATTGACCTTGTAAATTATTCAAAATGAGTACTAAACAAGGTAAAACTTGAATACTCAGGGTTAAAGGATTATCAAAAGTACATCTATTGAAGGTTTAATTTTTTATATACTTGAAAATCAATGTAAAACAAAGCAAAGTAAGAACATTTGAAACAAGGTAAGCCATATTTACCTTGTAAGTTATTGAAAATCAGTATCGAAAAAGGTAAAGCAAGGGCATGTATGGAAACAAGGTAAAACCTCAAAAGGCTGTTTGCGTGAGGCATGCGGAGGGTGCGTCAGCAGTGCGAAGCACCGAAGCGTTAGCGTAGCCCGCAGCACGCCGACCCGAAGCGCAGCGAAGGGACACGCCCAAAGAATAAATTCATCAATTATGTACGCGGTAAGCCGCATTTATATCTAAACTTGACTAATCAAATCAATTTATTATCTCTTTTGTTATGTTTTAGTTTAGTATTATATTTTGGAATAACAACAATCTTGTTCATTTTGGATTTGACAAAATCATTACAATATAGTCATACTTTTTTTAACAAAATGCTTGTGTTTTGCATACATGAAAAAACTATTATACTTTTTTATCCTTTGGATAAGCGTAAATTATAGCTATGCCCAATTAACTGCACTAGGTGATATTATGTTTGTAGGTATGAATGCTGACGGTGTAGATGGAGTAGCTTTTTTAGCTTTGGTAGATATTCCTGCAAATACTACTATCTATTTCACAGATAATGAATGGACGGGAACCTCATTTAATACGAATGAAAGTTACTTTCAGTGGAGTCATACAGTTTGCGTCCCTGCGGGAACGGTGGTAATAGTTCAAAATATAAATCAGGGAACTCTTTCAAGTACATCTCTAAATCCTACAGCGAACATAGGTACAGTAGTGTGGAGCACAACTAGTTCCCCCAATAATAACAGTGGAATCGCTAATTCTGATGAATGTGTGTATGCTTATTTAGGAAGCAGCTACAATACACCCACAACATTCCTTTCTGCAATTGCAAATAGTAGTACTTACGGAGGGGTAATCACTGGTACAGGATTAACAGTAGGAAGCACTTTTATTGAATTTACAAATAATCATGATGTGTTTGTATATAACAGCACAAATACTTGTGAGGCAACACAAGCCGCTACTCTGAGCAAAATAGCTAATACCACTAACTGGATATCACAAGATGGCAGCGGCGACCAATCTAATGATGGTATCTACCCTGACTTTCCTACTCATGTAATTACTTCCTTTACCGGCTGCTATACCGTGGGTTGTACATTTCCCATACAGCTCTCTTATTTTACAGGTATAAAATTAGAGAATACAAATTTTATTCAGTGGCAATTTGAAAATCCCGAGTTAATCAAGAACGTGCAACTATCAGTTTTTGACGGTAAATCAGATTTTATTGAGTTATATTACTCAAATTTCTCTTTTCAGAACCATTACAGACATACTCTGGATACCGCGGGTAGGTACCTGTATCGTTTATCCTGGCAAGATAGAAACGGAACAGTATATTATAGCAATGTAATTGAGATTATAGTTTTGAGAGAAAATTCATCACCTACAATATTTCCCAATCCTGCCCGAGAAAAAATATGGATTAGTGGGCTGTCAAATAACATTACTATTTACCAAATATACGACACACAAGGTCAACGAATTAGTGAAGGAACATATTCTCCCTCTGGAATAGATCTGAATGGAATAGGTATAGGTTTATACATTATACGCTGCTTTTCAAATAAAGATAATCACACTTTATTATTTACAGTAACTGACTAAGCACTATAACATTTTTACAGTAAAATAATTTTAACTAAATGCTACAACTATGTAGATACTAATCCGTATAGATTGACTAAATAGACCCAGTCTAAAAAAGTAAAGTTAAGTCTCATAAAACTGAGTGCCACATTTTTTCGTAATTGATAATACAACCTTGATTCTTTATGAGTACAGCATCCGTATCCACCACGCTAAGTGGTGAAAGGTCAGTATTATGGAAGCAAGTATGGGCGTTAGCAACATTACAAGCCGTTAATAACTTCGGCTTTGCCGCTTATTATCATTATCAGCCCAAACTTTTAGAACGCTTCAATTATGTAGATTTTGCTATGATGCTTGTTGTTTTACAGGGCATCATAGGAATCATTCTCAACCCTGTTATGGGTGTGATAGGGGACAAACTTCGCCGAACTACTAACAAGAGTTTTACTTTGGTTAGTATTGGTACAAATGCAGCCGGGATGGTTTTTATGGCAGTAGCCGCCGTTATGACCCAGAAAACCCAAGAAGGATTTTTTCATGAGATATTTCCCATTTGTGTTACTTTATGGTTGATTACTATGGCTATTTTCAATAGTCCAGCGGTATCTTTGTTAAAATCCTTCGCTCCTAATAATGATGACTTACCCAAAGCTACAGCCATTATGACCTTGGTAGGTGGAGTTATTGCGGCGCTGCATCCTTTTCTATTCCTCATCACTGACATGCTTGGGCTTCCTATCACGTTTGCATTAGGTGGATTATTACTCATGACCGCGTCAAATATACTTCGTAGATTAAACCGTCAGACCCCTGATTTGACCGAAGCAGATAAGGTACAAACTCCCAAGCTGACCATGAAACTTATCACCATATTCATTATCGGTGTTCTTAATGGTTTTATATTTAATTTGTTGTTAGATATAGTCCCTGCTATCTCAATCAAGACATTTCACTTGGATAAAAATCAAGATGAATATATCAAATCTGTGGTTGTGTTTATATCCGCTGTTGTAGCTTGGTTTGCTGGGGATTGGATTAAGAAGTTAGGCGGAGTTAAAATGACATTACTAGGCATTGTAGTTTTGATGCTTACGCTTGCATTAGGAATAAGTTTACCTTTGGCAGCAATTACCTTGATAGTTATCATAATAGCGGGTGTTATAAGAAGTGTTTTATCTATCAGTATGCTTGCGTACTCTATGAGTATTGTCAGCAAGGTTAATGCAGGTAGAGCAACAGGGGCATTTTTCTGTGGAGTTTCTGCGGCTTTAGCTATTTCGCAAGCGGCGTTATTAAAATTCAAAGCACAGGGAGGAAACCAAGTACTTCTTTGGCTTGAGAGCATGGGAATTATGTAAGATATCAAGTCCCATTTTTATTTTTCACAAGTTAGGGTACTCAAAAATCTTTAAACTTTAATTTTTTGGGCGTGACCTTGCCCACGTCTCGCTACGCTCGTGTGGGCAAGGTCGGCGTGCTACGGGCTAACGGTGCTGCGCCCCACCCGCCCACCCCCTGGTCAAGGGTTTGAGCGTGGGCGAGGGGCTTCGCACCAAGCCTGACGGCTTGCCCTTCGCATGCCTCACGCAATAACCTTAGCAGGTCGGCAGATCTATTTATTCAAAGCTTTACCCTGTAAGTAACTGATAATGAACATCAAACAAGGTAAAAATACACTTTAACCTCGTAAACATTTGAAAATGAGAGAAAAACAAGGTAAAGCTTATTTAATCAGGGCTAAAGAGTCATGTAAAGTCTCTCTATTCAAGGTTTAATGTTGTATATACTTGAAAATCAATATAAAGCAAGATAAAATAAACGCAATTCAAACAAGGTAAAAAATTTTAACTTTGTAAGCACTTGATAATAAGCATCAAACAAGAGCGAACGTATGTGTAAAAACAAGGTAAAATGTCAAAAGGCTGCTGCGTGAGGCATGCGTAGGGCGTGCGTCAGCACGGTGCGAAGCGCAGCGCAGCACCGAAGCGATAGCGCAGCCCGCAGCACGCCGACCCGAAGCGCAGCGAAGGGACACGCCCAAAAATACATAAAAACAACCCTTTACATTTTATTTCAAATAACCTTCTTATTTTTGCTTTTATGAAATATACTAATTTAGGAAAGTCAGGTTTAATTTGTAGTCAAATCAGTATAGGAAGCTGGCTAACTTATGGAACAAACGTTGATGATACCACAGCATTCCACTGTTTGGATAAAGCTATAGACTTAGGTGTAAACGTAATTGACACCGCAGACGTGTACAACAGAGGAGAAGCAGAGCGCGTAATAGGAAGCTACCTCAAAACCAAAAACAGACATGAAATTATATTAGCCACAAAGGTTTTTGGTCCTATGAGCGACCATTTTATGACGCAAGGACTATCTGCAAGACATATACGTAATGCGTGTGAAGCCAGCTTAATGCGTCTGCATACAGACTATATTGACCTATATCAGTGCCACAGGTACGATATAGATACCCCATTAGAGGAAACTTGTTATGCCATGCATCGCTTGATAGAAGAAGGTAAAATTTTATATTGGGGAGTAAGCCAATGGACTGCAGTCCAAATTTTGAATGCAATACGAATTTGTGAAAAAAATGGCTGGCGCAAACCTATCTCTAATCAACCTGTGTATAATATGTTAAATCGTTCTTTGGAGATAGATGTTATGACTGTTTGCGAGCAGGAAGGCCTAGGATTGATGGTATACTCACCCTTAGCACAAGGACTATTGACAGGTAAATATACCAAAGAAAATCCCATACCGCAAAACTCCCGCGCCGCAAACGAAAAAACTAGTAAAATGTTTCCCATCCAACAAATGACCCAAAAATTTTATACTCAAATAGATATGCTTAGAAAAATAGCTGCACAGCTTAACTGTACAATGGCACAATTATCATTAGCTTGGTGCTTGCGTAAAAAACCTGTTAGCAGTTGCATTATTGGTGCTACTCGTCCTGAGCAAATTGAAGAGAACGTTAAAGCAGTAGAGATAACTCTGGATTTAGATGTTATCCAAGAAATAGAAAATATATTAGATAATCATCCTAAAGATCAATATACAGGTGTCCCAATAGGTCACGGTGTTATCAAAAGAGGATATTAAAAGCCTTCCTTTTGTTAGATTACTTTATCTTGTATAAGTTTGATAATCAAATGTTTTTAAGATTTTTTGAGTGAAATTTATCTTTTAGATATGCATTAAATCCATTTTTCGTTGCACAAAGTAGATAAGATAAATAATTAAGGTTAGAATGTTAATTTTTTGGGCGTGTCCTTGCACACACGAGCGCAGCGAACCGTGTGCAAGGACACGCCCAAAATAAAAATTATCGTACAAAATACTAACATCCACTATACTTTGGAGTCTTGATATTCTTGCTCATCAGGTAGGTCAATAATTCCTTCGCCTTTATCTCGTTCGCCTGCGATAGAAATGGTCAAAGCAGGTAATACAAACAAATTTGAAAACATGGCTATCCCTAAACACAAAGAAACTAACATGCCCATAGCCTGCGTACCCCCAAACTCGGAGAATAAAAATATCCCAAAACCAAAAAGTAAAATGATAGAAGTGTAAATTTCGCTTATTCCACTCTCATAAATGGCTCTGTAAGTAGCTTCTTTAACAGCAAGCTTGTGTTTTTTACGTTCTACCCTGTAACGCGCTAAAAAACGAATAGCATTATCAATAGTCATTCCAAAAGTAATACTGAATATGATGACAGTTGAGGGTTTAAGAGGGACATTCGCAAAACCCATTATACCCGCAGTTAATACCAAAGGAATAACATTAGGCAGTAAGCTGATAATCAACATTTTGAAGTTAAAAAATAAAATACCCATCAGAACCGCAATAAGTACAAAAGCAATAATTATGCTTTCAATCAGGTTGTTGATTAAGTAATGATTTCCCCAACTAAACATCACACTGCTTCCTGTAATGTGAATGTTGCATGTGGTATCCATAACACTTTGTACGTCTTTACGAAGGTCAGGGAATAGAACTGTCAATTTCTTTGAACCGACATCCTTCATTTGAAAAGTTATTCTGGCAGTTTGCAAGTCTTTATCTACTAAGCTGGAAAGAATAGGAATGCTATCCTTACCCCGAATAATAAAAGTAGCCATATTTCTATACTGTGATGCATTAGGTAAAGTATAGCCCATAGTGTCATTGCCATAATACACTACCTGCGTAGCAAATTTAAGTATCTCGATCATAGAGATAGGCTTAGATAAATACTGGCTATGCTTTTGATACAAAGTATCAGACACTTTTTCCATTTTGCGTAAGGCACTAAGGCTTAATAGACCATTTTTTCGCTTTGTGTCAATGACTAACTCCAGAGGCATAACACCATTTAGATTGTTTTCAAAAAATTTTAGGTCTCTTTGCAAAACATCTTTTTTAGGTATATCATCTAACATGTAACTATTAGCGTCCAAGTAGGTCATACCCACACTGCATAATACAAGTAAAGCTACTGCTATTCCGTAAATGACGGGTCTGCGTTCTCGTACAGAAAACTCAATGAAGCGTACAAAACCGTTGAGAAATTTACTGTCTAAATGTTTGAATTGTGGTTCTTTGGGTGCAGGTAGGATAATCAAAAATGTAGGTATTAACAGGAGACACAAAACATAAGTTACAATGATGCTAATACCTGCCACTAAACCAAATTGTTGTAACATTTCTATCTGTGTGAAGGATAGGCTCAAAAAACCTAATGAAGTAACTAAGTTATTCATCAAAGTAATAGCCCCAATATGCTCTATGATATACTTGACGGAGTATACTTTGTTTCTATTTTTACGATAGAGTTCAATATATTTAGTTACGAAGTAGATAGTATTTGGAATACCGATAATCATGACCAGCGTAGGTACTAAGGCGGTAAGTAAATTGACCTTGTAGTTTAAGGCGCTCATCAGTCCGCGTGAGAAAATAACACCTAAACCCGTTACAAAAAGAGACACGGGAATGACAGCTATCCAGCGAAAGAAAAGGTATAAGATTATTATGGTAATCAAGATAGATAAAATCAAGAATTTGATTAGCTCATTAGAAACTTTGACCACCATATATGAGCGTATGTAAGGTAACCCTGAATAGTATAGTTCTCCCCCCAACAGATCTTTATATTGCTCACATATATTTTTGATATTTTGAGTAATTTCTATACGTTTTTTGGAGTCTAAGACTTCTTTTTTCAAGGAGATAGCAATAATAGATACATTATTATCAGGATTAAAAATAACATGTTTGTAGAAAATTAAGCGTTGTATTTGTTTAGCGAAGCTATCTGCATCTGTTTTGGTAGGTTTATGTTGAAAAAGAGGTCTAATTTTTATTTTTTGGGTGCTATCTATGAACAAAATTGGTGCGTGGGTAATGCTCAAGACGCGGTCTACTCCCTCTGTGTGTTTTAATTTTTCAGAAAGTTCGTAAATAGCTTTTAATCCTTGTAGATTTTCTAAACTATCTTTCTTAAAACCGACGAACATAACTCTACCATCATCGCCGAATATGCGTTTAAATCGTTGATAATAAACGAAGTCAGGGTGGTTGGGTGGGATAATTTTACCTGAAGCATACCCATAATCCATCTCTAAACCCTTTCCTAAATATCCCATAATCGCTATAAAAATAGCTACACCTACAAATATCCCTATGCGAGTACGAAGTATAAACCTAGAAACGTGCTGCCACATGTTAGCTGTGCAAAAGTAATGATATTACTACACTTTGCAAGTATTTAATGTTGTAAAAAGTGATTTTTCAAGTTCTGCTTAGTTAATTGACTGTTAGATAAAGTAAAGAGTTTTTTAGGCGTGTCCTTGCTTGCGTTTCGCTGCGCTCATGCAAGCAAGGTCGGCGTGCTACGGGCTAACGGTGCTACGCCCCCACCCGCCCACCCCCTAGGCAAGGGTAAAAGCGTGGGCGAGGGGCTTCGCACCAAGCCTGACGGCTTGCCCTCCGCATGCCTCACGCAGCAGCAGGTATACTAATCCCACTTATACAAAACATAACTTTGTAAGTAACTGAAAATGAAGATTAAACAAGGTAAAAATATAGTTTAACCTTGTAAGTATTTGAAAATCAATTGAAAATAAGGTAAAGATTCGATATTCAGGGTTAAAGAGGTATAAAAAGTTCATGTATTCAAGGTTTAACCTTGTAAGTGCTTGTAAATGAATATAAAACAAAATAAAACGAAAGTATTTCAAAGAAGGTAAAAAAGTTTAACTTTGTAAGTATTTGATAATCAGGATTAAACAAGGTAAAGCAAAAGTATGTATAAAAACGAGGTAAAACATTTAAAAGCTGCTGCGTGAGGCATGCGGAGGGTGCGTGAGCAGTGCGGAGCGCAGCGAAGCACCGAAGCGATAGCGTAGCCCGCAGCACGCCGACCCGAAGCGCAGCGAAGGGACACGCCCAAAAGTAAAATTACTTTCTTGAGTTGATAAAATGAACCCATGAACGGTTCACGTGGTATTTTTTACAGTTCATGTAGGGTTTATGACCATTCATGTATTATTTTTTACAGTTCGGGTCAGATTTAGAAAGATTCATGTAGAACCTCTCTAACTTTGTGTCAGAGAACAAGAGCAAGGGCGTAGGGTTGATTCCCCAATGGGTTGAGTCCCCTCGCTTTTTTATTGTTTTTATTGAATGTTCACATTTTTACCCGATGATACAGAAGCAATAAAGAATTTTCGTAATGACTCTGCATCATACACAGTTTTATACTGTGCGGGACTGCTTGCAATCTCCTGCATAAGTGCTTGAGCATTAGGGTTAGGTTCGCCGATAGTAGCGAATAAAGTAGTACAAAGGGTAATGTTAGGATTTTGCTTAACCATAGAAGCAATTTCGCGGGTACTATCAGGTTTCTGGCACTCTCCGTCAGTCATGACTACCATAACTACACTATGAGGCACATCACCTTCCCTGACGTTAGATAAAAATTGCTGGGCTATTTGATAACCTTGCAAAATACCTGCACCAATATCTGTGCCTCCACCATGCCCATTCATGGGATTATAGTCTGCATTATCATCAATGCTTTCTACAGGCGTTATGGGAGTATGTATCTGGGCCTGTTGGTCGTAAGTAACTACAGCAATAGAAAAATTTTTTTTGTTTTTACTTACTTGTAGTCGGGTCAGAAGCTCCCGTACAGCCATGTTTACAGCATCGGCTTTAGAAATTTTGCCTGCTGTCTGCGCTCCCATAGAACCGCTGCCGTCTAGTATCAATATACCTAATTGATGAAAGGTACGAGGTACAATAATCTCTCCAAGATTAAAATCCATATTTTTAGTTCTATTTTTATACTAACTCAAATACAACAAAATTAAGAATATTGTTCAGCTAAGCAACGTTTCTTTTTGACAAAATAACAAAAATATGAGAAAACTTATACAAGTAACAGAAACAAAATTTGCTTTACTGAAAAAAAAATACTATATTTGTAGCATAGTTATATTCTATGAAACGCACAGTATTGATAGCAGTATTATTACCGTTGGTTAACCTCGTTGTTGCTCAAATCAAAATTGACAAAACCAATAAGGAAGGAATCCCCGTGCGCGGAATCTGGTCTGTCAGTTTTCCTAACGATTATACAAAAATAAATTACAGTTCTGACTTAGAACACGCTAAGAAAGATGGAAAAGCACTTTTAATTGAAAACAAAGCATTAAAGATATCTTTGGTGTTTGTAGAAAAGCGTGTGGTTATATTTGATTACTCAGATTCAGGTACTGAATACTATTATAATACCCACGTGGACTATCCCAAAGAAGGAAGTACTTTAGACCTATCTACAGTAGATCTCTGCGTAGGCCAGGGTGAAGACTGCCTTAAAACCGTAGAAGAGAAGAAAAAGTACATCAATGAAGCTTACGCATATTACCTAAAAACTGTACCTAAAGACGCACCCCACGCCGAAAACTAATTGTATGTTCATCATACAAGCAAGAGAACTAAGTAAAAAGTACCAAACACAACGCATATTCGACAACTTTTCTGCTACCTTCGAACAAGGTAGAAAATATGCTATTATAGGACCTAATGGGTCAGGAAAGTCTACCTTGCTTAAAACGCTTTCTAATTATAGTAGTGCCGATAAAGGAAAACTTCAATACCTTAAACAAGGTAGAGTAATCCAAGATTATTCTATATTTACTCATATTAGTTATGCTGCTCCGTATGTCAATCTATTTAGAGAGTTCACTGTTGCAGAAACATTGCACTGGGTGAAACAAAGTAAAGGATTGACAAAAGAGGTCAAGGATATTCTTGAAATTACCCAACTTCACACGGCTAAACATAAATATGTAAAATATTTATCTTCAGGTATGTATCAAAGGTTAAAATTAGCCGCAGCAATTTTTACTATCTATGATGTTCTTTTTCTTGATGAACCTTGTACTAATCTTGACCAGGCGAGCATCCAGCTTTACCAAGAGTGGATTCACTCTCATACAGACTCGAAAATAGTTATTATTGCATCCAATCAGCTGCATGAGTATCAAATGTGTGATACTATTTTAGATATGCTGAACTACAAATTATAGTATCATGCCATTTAGTTTCTATCTTGCTTCACGTTATTTTGCTATCCGAAGACCACGTAACATCATTCAGTGGATTTCTTGGGTAGGCGTTATTGGAATTGCCGTAGGCACTATGGCATTAGTAGTCATTTTAGCCGTATTTAACGGGTTAAGCCACCTTATTGAACGAAGCATCACACAGTTTGACCCTGATATTAAAATCATATCCAAACAAGGTAAATATTTTCAACCCGATACCACATTAGAGAAATATCTAAAACAAAACCGAATTACATTCAGCAAGGTTTTAGAGGGTAAAGCTTTGGCTACTAATAAGACGCATCAGCATTTAGTGTATATAAAAGGCGTAGATGAAAATTACACAAAAACATCAGGAATACAAGAGGTTATTTATCAAGGAGAGTATAACTTAACTGAAAATAATATTATTCTCGGTTACGGAGTCGCTTATTTATTACAAGCGAAGTTAGAAAACGTTCTCTCACCTACGCACATAAAAGTACCCAAAATGTTCAAGGGGATGCCTTTAAGTGAGGAAGCTGCGGTTCATTCGCTTAGTGCTATTAACAAAGGCATATTCTTATTTAATCAAAAAGAGTTTGATGACCAGTATATTATTTGTAGCTTAAACTATGCGCAAGATTTATTTATCCAGGAGGGAGGAATATCTGCTTACGAGCTTAAAATTAGCAATCGTAGAGAGGTTTTTAGGGTTCAAAAAGAGTTACAAACACGATACGGGAGTCAATTTCAAGTACTAACATGGTACGACCAACACAAAGCCTTGTATAAAGTTATGCGTGCAGAGAAGAGAATAGCTTATGTTGTTATTTTTTTGCTTACGCTCATTGCTGCATCTACGATTTTGAGTGCTTTGATGATGTTAGTAATTGACAAACAAAAAGATATAGGGATTTTGTTAGCAATGGGTACTTCGCCAGGTCAGATTCAGGGCATTTTTTTGTGGCAGGGGGTTATGATGGGTTTATTCGGGTTGTTGATAGGTATTTTATCAGGACTATTAGTATGTTTTTCGCAGCATCGGTGGCAATGGTTTAAGCTTCCTAATCCTGAGAGTTTTATAGTAGATTATTATCCTGTGAGGATATATGCAGCGGACTTAATCGTCATTGTATTATCTACTTTGTTAATTACTTTGTTTGCTGCCTTTTATCCTGCTAAGAAAGCATCTCAAACTTTACCTAAGTTTTTGGTATAATAGATATAGATAAACGCAAGAGGTAGTGCGTTAAAAGATAATTTTTATCTATAAAGGTTTGTTTTTGAAGTTGATGATTATCAGTAGTAATTAAATTTTAATGTTTTTTTTGGGCGTGTCCCTCGCTGCGCTCGGGTCGGCGTGCTACGGGCTGCGCTTTGCTTCGGTGCTTTGCCCCACCCGCTCACCCCTGGGCAAGAGTGAAAAAGTGGGCGAGGGGCTTCGCACCAAGCCTGACGGCTTGCCCTCCGCATGCCTCACGCAGCAGCAGGCATACTAATCTCACTTACATAAAACTTAACTTTGTAAGTAACTGACAATGAACATTAAACAAGGTAAAAGCAAAATTTAACCTTGTAAATCATTCAAAATCAATTGAAAATAAGGTAAAACTTCGAAAATCAGGGTTAAAAAGTCGTGTAAAGTCCATCTATTCAAGGTATAACCTTGTACATACTTGAAAATCAATGTAAAACAAGATAAAATAACTAGAATTCAAACAAAGTAAAAGTTTTTAACCTTGTAAGCATTTGATAATCAACATCAAACAAGGTAAAGCAAGAACATGTCTAAAAACAAGGTAAAACATCCAAAGGCTGCTTGCGTGAGGCATGCGGAGGGTGTGTCAGCAGTGCGGAGCGCAGCAAAGCACCGAAGCGATAGCGTAGCCCGCAGCACGCCGACCCGAAGCGCAGCGAAGGGACACGCCCAAAATAAAATTAGCAAGAGCCTTTTATGTATAAAATTGATATTCAAAAATATAGAGTATAAAAATAAGGTCAAATTAAAATTTATTTGCTACTTTGAAGTTGCTGTTTTAACTTTGCACCTCGTTTTTGAAGTAAAGTAAGTTATGGGAAAGAAAAGTAAAGAAGCACGCATACAAGTTATTTTAGAATGTACCGAACATAAAGCAAGTGGCATGCCTGGTATCTCTCGGTATGTTACCACAAAAAACCGTAAAAATACACCTGAAAGATTAGAACTTAGAAAATATAACCCTATTCTCAAACGTGTAACTATTCATAAGGAGATTAAGTAATGGCAAAGAAAGTAGTAGCAACCTTTAAGTCAGGCGAAAAACAAAACTGGGCTAAGGTAGTCAAAGCCGTGAAAAATAAAGACGGTAACTATTCCTTTCAAGAAGTAATGGTGCCCTTAGATAAGGTACAAGAAACCTTGAAAGAGAACAAAAGCGCTAAATAAAGTAAATGAGCAAGAAACGCGTTTTAATCACGGGTGGTGCGGGCTTTTTAGGTTCTCACCTATGCGATCGTATGCTCTCCGAAGGGTTTCAAGTGATAGCAATGGACAATTTAATTACAGGAAACATGGACAACATTGCTCATCTACTTGGTAACCCTGATTTCACTTTTATTCAATACGATGTTACTAATTATGTTCATGTACCCGGTGATTTAGAATATATTTTACATTTTGCGTCTCCTGCAAGCCCTGTTGATTATTTAAAGTTGCCGATACAAACTCTAAAAGTAGGCGCTTTGGGAACGCACAAGATACTAGGACTAGCCAAGGCTAAAAAAGCACGTATGCTTTTAGCTTCTACTTCTGAGGTCTATGGCGACCCACTGGTGCATCCCCAAAGAGAAGATTACTGGGGGAACGTCAATCCTATCGGTGTGCGTGGAGTGTACGATGAAGCTAAACGATTTGCCGAAGCCATGACTATGGCATATCACCGCTATCATGGTGTAGACACTCGTATTGTGCGTATATTTAACACTTACGGTCCTCGCATGCGTTTAGATGATGGTAGAGCAATTCCTGCCTTTATGGGACAAGCATTGCGAGGTCAGGATATCACTGTATTTGGCGATGGTTCTCAAACTCGTAGCTTTTGCTATGTGTCCGACCTCGTAGAGGGTATATTCAGACTACTGATGAGTAATGTAACAGAACCTGTAAACATCGGTAACCCTGATGAAATCTCTTTGTTAGATTTTGCCAAAGAAATACAAACCCTCACAGGTACAAAAAGCAAAATTGTATTCAAACCTCTACCCCAAGATGACCCAAAAGTCCGCAGACCCGATATAACCAAAGCACAAACCTCGCTTAACTGGACACCAAAAGTATCTCGCCAAGAAGGGCTAAAATTAACCTACGAATACTTCAAAAATAAAATTTTGTAACGACTTTTTTGTTTCATATCAAGTCTAAAAAGATAATTTTGCTTTTTGGGCGTGTCCCTCGCTGCGCTCGGGTCGGCGTGCTGCGGGCTGCGCTTCGCTTCGGTGCTTCGCTGCGCTCCGCACTGCTGACGCACCCTCCGCATGCCTCACGCAGCAGCCTTATGGTATTTTACCTTGTTTTTAGATATATCTTTGATTTATCTTGTTTAAGATTGATTATCAAATGCTTACAAGATTAAATTTTTTTACCTCATTCGAATTGTGTTCAGTTTATCTTGTTTTGCTTTCATTTTCAATCATTTATAAGGTTAAACCTTGAATACGTGGAATTTTTACAACACTTTAACCCTGATTAAATAATTTTTACCTTGTTTGATGCTCATTTTCAATTTTTTACAAGGTTAAAATGTATTTTTACCTTGTTTAGTATTCATTATCAGGCATTTACAAAAGTATATTTTGTATAAGTGAGATTAGCATACTTGCCGCTTGCGTGAGGCATGCGGAGGGCGTGCGTCAGCACGGTGCGAAGCCCCTCGCCCACGCTTTTACTCTTGCCCAGGGGGTGGGCGGGTGGGGCGTAGCACCGTCAGCCCGTAGCACGCCGACCTTGTGGGCATACGCGCAGCGTAACGCCCACAAGGACACGCCCAAAAAAACATTAAAACTTAAATCCTATATTTTGAACTTTGAGCTTGTAAAGTATTCTTTAACTTTGCATAAACTAACTGTAATAACTATCTCTCTATGAAATATATCATTTCTTTTGAAGTACCTAACAGACATCTACTACAAATAGAGCAAATTATTGACGACATACAACCCGAAGAGGAATTTATAGATGTTTCTCTACCTGCTTTTAGACCAGGGCGCTATGAACTACAAAACTTTGCTAAAAACTTAAAAATATTCATTGCTAAAAATGCAGAGGGTCAAAAAATAAATCATAAAAAAATTGACCGCAATACATGGCGAGTATTCTGCAAAGGATTAAAATCCATACATCTGTACTACGAATACTACGGCGCCACAATAGACGCAGGTTCTACCTTTTGCGGTTTTGAACAAGTCTATATCAATCCTGCTAATTGCT
The DNA here is from genome assembly GCA_025057675.1 of Bacteroidia bacterium. Classification (GTDB taxonomy): domain Bacteria; phylum Bacteroidota; class Bacteroidia; order JANWVE01; family JANWVE01; genus JANWVE01. Next base: position 9,965 of record JANWVE010000023.1, on the reverse strand, counting down.
TGATGTATAATTTACCTCGCCTGTACCAACCTCATGAACTAATCTTAAATCTAAATAATGAGTATGATATTGCCATAGGTCTAAAAAGAATAAACAATCAGACTTTTTATGCCCAAGACTATCACGAATTAGCAGATAGTCCGCTTATTGCTAGCGATACATTAAAGCATAGGTCTTATGTAGCCCAAGGTATTAAATTTAATATTTGGATGCAAGGTCCTTGTGAAGTAGAATGGAATAGACTTATTCAAGACATGCAGCGATTTACTGATGCTCAAATCCGCCTATTTGGCGACGCACCCTTCAAAGAATATCATTTTTTGTGTCAGATTATGCCGAGTAAAGCTTATCATGGAGTAGAACACTTAAATTCTACTGTCTTAATGATAGGTCCAGGTGCGGATTTGATGGATGACCAATATGATGAATTTATGGGCTTAGCTTCACATGAGTTATTTCATGCTTGGAACGTAAAAACCATTCGCCCGATTGAAATGATGCCTTATGATTATAGCAAAGAAGCGTATTGTGAGTCGCATTATATTACAGAAGGAGTAACTACTTATTATGGAGATTTAATTTTGGCTAAAAGCGGCGTATGGACACATGAACGATATCTCAAAGAACTCTCAAATAAGTGCTATAAGCATTTTACTAACTACGGCAGATTTATCACTCCACTAACCTTAGCCAGCTTTGATAGTTGGATTGAAGGATACGCAGATACCATACCTCATAAAAAAGTCTCTTTTTATACCAAAGGTTGCTTGGTAGCTCTAATGACCGATTTGCAGATAAGAAAAGCAACCCATCATCAAAGCAGTTTAGATACGGTCATGCGATTGATGTATGAACGCTTCGGAAGAACACAAAAGGGTTATACACAGCAAGATTATAAGGCAACTTTGGAAGAGGTTTCAGGATTGGATTTTACTGAATTTTTTGCAAACTATATAGAAGGAGTAACGCCCATTTACAAAGAACTTAACAATTTATTAGACTTTGTAGGATGTAAGTTAGTAGAATTGCCTGGGTTAGAGTTATCAGAATATTATTATGGTTTTGTAGCCGTAGGTGGCGAGAAAGCGAACAGGTTAGTAGTAAAAACGATATTACCTGACTCACCAGCAGAAATTTCAGGTTTAGACATTGGGGATGAGATTTTAGCGGTCAACAACATTAAAATTGGCGGCAAACTGAACAACTTAATTCGCAATCATACAAGGCATCTGAATTTAATTGTAGCGCGGGAGAGTAAAATTTTGAATATTCAGCTGCATGCTATTCCTAATGTGTTTTTCAATCCTGTAGTGGAGGTAGTAAAAATACCTTCCTATAATGATAGCAGTTTTGAAAGGTGGCTATCTATCTAAAATTAAGATGCAAAGTTCAGATTTTAATTTTTTGGGCGTGTCCTTGTGGGCGTTTCGCTGGCGCTCATGCCCACAAGGTCGGCGTGCTACGGGCTAAAGGTGCTGCGCCCCACCCGCCCACCCCCTGGGCAAGAGTAAAAGCGTGGGCGAGGGGCTTCGCACCGTGCTGACGCACGCCCTCCGCATGCCTCACGCAAGCAGCTATCAAACTAAGTCCACTTATTCAAAACTTAACCTTGTAAGTACCTGAAGACGTAGTTTGAGCTTTCCTGCTCAAACAAGTAAAAACATAACAACAAAGAAAAACTTTTGTATTCAGGGTAGAGTGTTGTAAAAAGTCCATATATTGAAGGTTTGACCTTGTATGTGCTTGAAAATGAATACATAACAAGATAAAGCAAACATATTCAAAACAAGGTAAAAAATTTTAACTTTGTAAGTGTTTGATAATCAAAATAGAAAAAGGTAAAGCAAACGCGCGTATAAAAATCAGGTAAAACATCTCAAAGCTGCTGCGTGAGGCATGCGGAGGGTGCGTCAGCAGTGCGCAGCACCGAAGCGATAGCGCAGCCCGCAGCACGCCGACCCGAGCGCAGCGAGGGACACGCCCAAAAGTCAAATTATTTATTTTTTAACCTAATTTCAATTGACATATTTTGGACAATATGCAAAAAATACTTTATCCGTATGTAACTACCTTTCTATAATTTCAAACTCCGTACGCCGATTTTTAGCTCGCCCTTCCGAAGTAGCATTATCCGCAATAGGCTGACTACTTCCAAAACCTTTACTAGAAAGTTGTTTTTTATCCACGCCCTGCGTAATTAAGTATAACATCACAACTTTTGCCCTGTTTTCAGAAAGATTGATATTATCTTGTTCATTTTTACTACCTATATCTGTATGCCCATTGATACGCACCTTTACATTAGGGTTTTTTTTGAGATAATCTGCAAAATCCTGTAAATACTTGTATGAGCTATCGGCTAATTTAGTGCTATTCGGTTCAAAATGAATGTTCTTTAAAACCATTTTCTTACCTACTTCAATTTTCTCTAAAAAGATATCATATACATTTTCATATTGTTTTTCAGGGATAATAATATCGGCTTGTAAGGGTAAGTACCCTTGTGTCTGAACTTTTAATACATGCTTGCCAAAGGTAATTTCTTTTGTGTATCTTCCGTTATTATCAGACAAAATGGGTTGTGTTTTATTCTCATCTATTTGAATAGGTATATTAGGTATGACGTTACCTGTATTTTTATCTTTAACTGTACCTTGCAAAATATAAGTTTTGTTTGTGTTAATTTGCGGTTTTATGGGATTAGGTTGCGGTTCAGATTTTGGTTTAACGATAACTACTTCTTGATTTTGGTTTTTAGGTTGTGGAGCGGGTTTAGGCTTAATTTTGCGAATACAATTGTTTCTATAATCGCAAATGTAGATACTTTCCTGTGCGTCTGCGATAATTTCGACAGGCGAGTTAAACATTGCTGTTTTAGCATCTCCATCTCGCCAGCCGATTTTTCCTGAACCTGCTATCACAGTAACATACTTCTTCTCCATATCTACCTTGAAAATGACATTTGAACCTCCATCAGCAATGTAGAGTTTTTTAGCATCAGGAGATACAGCAACTCCCCCACCTGTGTTCATCAAACTGCTAGCAAAATTTAACCTTTTACGATTGTAGTAAATTGTACTGTCTGTGAAACCTCTAAAGTCAGTGTGTAAATATGTGGAAACAGTACCATCAGGAGTGATTTTGCGAATAGCTTTATTGTTAGCATCTACGATATATAAGTTATCGTACATGTCAATACAAATGCCGATAGGTCCATCAAACAAAGCATTTTTACCTTTACCATTAGCAAAACCAGGAGTACCATTACCTGCGAAGGTAGTAACAGTGCCGTCAGGGGTCATTTTACGAATAGCGTTATTATGCGAGTCAAGAATATAGACATTATTTTTGCTATCCACTGCTAAACCGATAGGGTAGTGAAATTTAGCTTTCTCACCTTGTCCGTCCTCAAAGCCTGCGGGTAATGAACCTGCTACCGTACTTACTGTGCCTAATATGGTAATTTTACGAATGACATGATTATTATAGTCTGCTACATAAAGATTTCCGAGTTTATCAAAACAAAGTCCGTGGGGAGCATTAAAAAGTGCAGTTGTTTTTCTGCCATCTAACTTGCCTGCTTGTTTTGGAACGCCTGCGTAAGTGCTTACCGTACCGTCTGCATGAATTTTACGAATAACATGATTATTTTCGTCTGCAAAAAAAACATTCCCAAGGCGGTCAAAGCATATCCCATTGGGTCCGTTAATGATACTTTTAACGCCTACTTCATCGCGGTATCCTGGAGTACCGTTACCCGCTACTGTACTTACAACGTAGGACTGAGCAACAATAATTGAACACAGAAAAACACACAAAATAAAAATCCAAATAAGTTTTTTCATAATTGATAGCAAAAATACTTCATTTTTAGCTATGCAGCATATTATGGTATGTTTTTCTCTTACGTTAACTTAATCAATTTTACGCAATTAGATTTTTTTGGGCGTGTCCCTTCGCTGCGCTTCGGGTCGGCGTGCTGCGGGCTACGCTATCGCTTCGGTGCTGCGCTTCGCTCTGCACCGTGCTGACGCACGCCCTTCGCATGCCTCACGCAGGGATCGCTGCAATAACTCATAGCTTATCTAATCCATATTTAACCTTGTAAGCAACTGAAAATTAAAAATAAACAAGATAAAGCAAACTCAGGTATAAAAACAAGGTTAAACCTCAAAATCCAGGGTTAAGCTGCGTGAGGGGCATGAAGCAAGGGCGCAGCCCTGTGCGAAACGAAGTGCAGCACCGCAGCGCACGCGTAGTGCGGAATGCACCGACCCGAGCGCAGCGAGGGGCACGCCCAAAAATAAACCTCATATCTACATCAATACTAACCGCAGATATGCTGCAAAAGAACTATTAACAAGTGTGTGGTACATCATTACATACTCGCGTGTGGATTTTTTTACACCATTTTTAACATTTTCAATAGCTTGAACAATGCTCTCTTCTACCCCTTGCGTACAGATATAAAAAGGCGCATCAGCAGGCAGATAAGAACGCAAATGAGGTTCTACCCAAACTACTACCTCGTTTTGACAATATACACCTTCTATGCTTTGCAAGCCATACCAACCTATAACCACTTGGTCTATCAAAATATCGGATTTTTGAAGTAACTCCAACAAAGTATATCGAGAAACCGCACATAAAGGGTGTGAAGTATCTTTATATTTTGGGTCGGCAGTGTTGATATATTCTACCTCGGGATGACGCAAACAAACTCTTTCCATGACTGAATCAATGTAGGCTGTACCTTTTAAGCTTGTATTTGAGGGAGAATGTATCACTCGTATTTTATCTCGTTGAGGATATTTTTCGGGGACTATATCTTTAATCTGACGGTCAATATCCTCTGTATCTAACATGACAGGAAAGTATTTTACTTTGTTACTATTACCAAAAAATTCAATTAAATCGGGGGTAGATACGAGTATCAAATCTGCATATTGTAAAGCAAGCGAACATAACTTTTTTTGCCATTCGGTTTGTTTGGGGGGCATATCCTGTAATTTGCCTTCAAAATACGCTTGAATATGTGTGTTTTTGTACTTTGTATAATGCTCATTGCGAATGTCTGAACCCACAAAATGCATGACCACCTTTTTACCTCGTTTTTTATATTGTTTGAGTTCCCAAGCCAGGAGTTTGCGGGTCAGGAGCGTTTCGCCTGCAATGAAATAAAATATATCATATCGCCACAAGGCTACGAGAAAAAAATACAAAGAAATAAGCCACTGATTGAATTTAGAGAGCTTTTGGTATTGAAAAGCATACGTGTATTGTGCATGATAATGCTCTTTAGGTGGCACATACTTGACAAAAGAATGAATTTTTAACTCGTTAGGAAAGATAGTTTGTAAGTACTGTGTATAACTGTGAATTCGCCAGTTTGTATCTACTGCACCGAACAAAAGTTTCTTTTTTTTGTTTTTTTTCATATTTTAGCAAGATAAAAAACCAAATAAAAGCTTGTTGTACATCGGATAGGCATTAGGGAAGAGAGGTCAAGGTTACTAACTTGAGAAAACATAACTGACCACAAAATTATCAATCGTTGCGCAAAATTAATTTTTTACTTCTTTTTTTCATTTTAATTTTTATTTGTTATATGTTTTTGGGCGTGCCCTTGTGGGCGTTACGCTGCGCGTATGCCCACAAGGTCGGCGTGCTGCGGGCTGCGCTATCGCTTCGGTACTACGCTGCGCTCCGCACCGTGCTAACGCACGCCCTCCGCATGCCTCACGCAAACGGTATTTTGACGTTTTACCTGGTTTTTCATGCATAGTTTTGCTTTATTTTGTTCAAAATTTATTTTCAAGCATTTACAAAGTTAAATCTTGAATAAGAAGAATAATCAATCGTACTTTCAAAATTACTTTGTGTCAAATTTATTCTTTGGATACTACTATAAAGTCAGAGTTTAACCTCTTCTACGTGTAATATGTCTTTTACGCATACTACTGCCAGCAAATGCAAATACCTCTTACTCTGTAGCCCTTTATCCTGGTTGTAGTAATTCAAAAGCTGTTTTTTAGCCTCTTCTTTTACCTCATTTAACTGCTCCTCTTGTTCTTTTTTCAAATACTTTAACTCTATCACATACTCATGATGCTCATTCGGATTACTCGATTTTCTAAATAATTGTATATCTACATACCCACCTCCTGCTATCTCTCTCTCGCTACGAATATCATATATACTACTGATAGATAAATACGCTAATATCGCTAACTTGACATATTTCTCATTAAACTTTTGATAATCTCGGTTCGAAAGTCTTTGCAATAAATCCTGCACTAAATTAAAAAAAGGTTCGTATTTACTGTATTCTGCCATTTCATGCACAGCGTAACGAATTTCATACTCTCGGTTCTCTAATTCAGCTTTGGTTTCAAGGTAATCCGCATAATATGCCCAATACAGTTGTTGAATGACTCGATTAGGTATCTTGAACCGAACCATGTTGGATTTTGTGGTACAGTCAATAGTCAAATTACCTAAATAAGCTAAAAAATTGACAAAATCGGTTTGAGTAAAACCGCGTTCAAAGTTAAATATAGTAACTAATTCTGTGTCAATGTAATTGTTTTGCAATACTTTTTCCAACACTTCTTGATTTCTACTCAAATTGACTATTTGAAACATTTGTTTGAGTTTGAAGTAATCAGGGGCAATATTAGTGTCTAATAATTTTTCAGGAGGTTCTTGGGTTTGAGAAAGTGCTTTGAGGTAGTATAGCACCATATCAGAGTTGTAAATATGCTCGGTAGATTTTTTGTTAAATCTATATCCGTTGTACCATTCCTTCATTTCTTGAAGGATTTTATCTTGTTGGATTTTATCTTGTACCGTCAAAGCAATTAAGTCTTGTACTTCATTTTCTGTAAATCCGAGCATGGTTTCAAATTCAAGGCTGTGCGTGAGGTCAGAAAGAATGTTAAAGCCACTGGTAAGCGCATCCAACGTTAAAGGGGATACCCCTGTGATAAATAACCTATCCACTACACCTTGCTGCGTACTGCTTTTGATAACTTCATAAAACTTACGAATATACCCTTGTTTAGATACACTATCTACAAATTCGTTCAAACTACGGTAGAGAATATCATTCGTAAAATGATCGTATTCATCAAAAAGAATGTAAATTTTCTCTTCATAGTTACAAGATAAATAAGTTCTGAAAAAAGAATTAATTATATTCTCGGCATCTATACTGTTGAGAATAAATGCTTTTTGTTCAGGGTTAAACACTTTGTATTTTTCTATAAACTCTTTGACAGAATTAAGTACAGAAAAATTAAACCCTCTTTTTGCTCTTTCTTTGCTACTGGTATCTATTCCGCTAAAATCAAAACGTAAAATTCTGTATTGATTGTGTAAGGGCGTGGGGTTTTTACCAATGTAATACTTACCAAAGAGATACTCAAATTTATTAGCTCGGTTAATGTCGTAATAATGTTCTAAAACAGATAACCACAAACTTTTACCAAATTTGCGCGGACGTAAAAAAGAGACATTCCTCTCTTTACTTTGCTCTAATTTCTCTATGAACTTGGTTTTGTCTACAAATACATACTCATCCCGGACTAATGTCTCAAAATTGCTCACTCCATAAGGAAAAAATACTTTGTTCATGAAGTAAAAATACAAGTATTTACGCGATTCACTTTGCAAAAAGCGGATTTACTTTGTTCATCATTTATATTCAATGATTTACAAAGTTAAACCTTGAATAATAGGAATAATCAATCGTACTTTCAAAATTACTTTGTGTCAAATTTATTCTTTGGATACTGTAATCAGAGTTTAACTTCATCCACTCAAGGTTTAACCTTGCAAATAACTGAAAATAAGCATCAAACAAGATAAAGCAAACGCAGGTATAAAAACAAGGTAAAACCTCAAAATCCAGGGTTAAATGCGTGAGGGATACGGAGCATGCCGTTAGGCAGTGCGAAGCGTGAGCGTAGCACCGCAGCGCACGCGCAGTGCGCAGTAGCCCGACCCGAGCGCAGCGAGGGACACGCCCAAAAAACAAAATGAAATAATACCCCCATTAACAAGTACATAAGTAATTATACTTTCAAAGTTTTTACTAAAAAACACGTGCTTATCTTACTGTGTAAAAAATAAATCGTATTTTTGAGTACAATGAAATACACATATATTATTTTATTAGTTTTATTTTGTTCGACTATATGCGGAATTACACAAAATACAGGACATGTCCTCATCCCTGTGCAGCAACTACCCGATGCACCTCAAAATTTCATTACATTTACGTACGAAGAAATGCCTATTAACAAGAACAGTATCACCAGCGAGAAAAATATACAAAATTATAGTAACTTAATATACAATCAAATGCATGAAAAAGGGTCATATACATATTTTCTTATTTTTAGCCCTATCCATGCAGAATCCACAATAAAAACATACACTGAAAAATTACTTGAAAAATGGAACTTTGAAAATAATTATCCATACAGCTGCTTGATTATACTATCTGAATTTGAACCTCGTTTCGTCTGGGGCAAGTATCTAACCTGTCAAGAAAAGATACTTCCAGAACTTACTTCAAACATCGCCACAGCGTGGAAAGAAAAGGAAACTTTTTCAAAAAAAATCTTAAAAATAGTAGAACAAATTAAAACCTATCAACAACTTGACTTAATTCAAATAAAATCCCCTATTCCTATGTATGCATCAGAATGGGATAAGTACTATTTCTGGAACAGCAAAAAAATAGTTTCTGAAAAACAAGAAAGATATCTTAACCAGTTACTAAATAGCTATTATCAAAAAACAGGTATTCGCATTTGGGTTGTGTTTGACGCACCTGATTTTCTTGTAACTGAATTAACCCAAAAAGCTAATTTTTATACAGGTCAGAAAAAAGCTATTTTATCCATAAAGCCGCATTGCAGCCAAACAGATATTACTATAAGACCAAACATTGTACACACGACATTAACTACAGACTTATACAACCAATGGAATACCTTTTCAACTCATAATCAAATCAAACAAATAACAGAATTTTATTGCAAAAAGGGTTGGTACTATGACCAAATAAAAGAAACTACTCTTGCCTTCATGGATGAATTGCAATACAAGTCCTCTTATGCGCGCCGACAAGAGATACAAACCAAAGAAAATAATCTAAAACAAGATAAAGAGATGTATGAAATTACTATCAAAATGCATAAGTTTATTTATTGGATAGCGGCTATTCTACTACTTTTGCCGCTTTTATGGAGTAGAAACCTTATTAACAGATTATATGCAGGCGAGAATTCTAAAAAAATAAATGATATGAAAAATGTACTAGGGTTAGGTTATGAGCTCATACTGATTGTATTTGGCATTTGGATTTCTCTCAATACACCGCTATTTTTTATTGAGAGCCTTAGGTATAAGATCTTTGGTAGTGTTCTATTATGGGTAGGCGTTTATACTGCTATTTTGATAGCGTTGCACGCTGCAAAACTTTTAACAAGAGAAGATAGCATATATCTCCTCTTTTTTTGCACGGTGATGACATATTGTTTGGCAATGTTCTTGGGTTATACGTTTCATCACGACTCGTGGATATATGAACATTCTGATGTAGCGGGTGATATCATAAACACGATTTTAATTTTGGTGTTGGGTGGTTATACTATAAACTTTTACCTTCGGAGGAAGAGTAGAGTTAGCAGTCAGTATAATGCTCAATTAGCAACATCAAGATCGAGCATTACTCGCGGTGGATTTGGCAAAAGACCGTATGTGAGTAAATATTTACGCTAGTATAGTTTGCAGGTGTTGAGGGTATATTATTAGGTTTATTTTTTTGGGCGTGTCCCTCGCTTGCGCTTCGGGTCGGCGTGCTGCGGGCTGCGCTTTGCTTCGGTGCTTCGCTGCGCTCCGCACTGGGCTAACGCCCACCCTCCGCATGCCTCACGCACGCTGCTTTTCAATGT
>JANWVE010000239.1 GCA_025057675.1 Bacteroidia bacterium | reverse complement strand
TTCGGGTCGGCGTGCTACGGGCTGCGCTATCGCTTCGGTGCTACGCACTGCTCACGCACCCTCCGCATGCCTCACGCAGCAGCTTTTGGATGTTTTACCTTGTTTTCATACATACGTTTGCTTTACCTTGTTTAATGCTCATTATCAGGAACTTAAAAAGTTAAAATTTTTCAACTTGTTTGAATTTTTGTTACTTTACTTTGTTTTTTTGCTCATTTTCATAAACTTAAAAGCTCAAACCTTGAACACATCTACTTTTGATAACTTTTCAACCCTGAATACGCAAGTTTTATCTTGTTTAGTACTCATTTTCAAGCATGTACAAGGTTAAACTTGTTTTTATCTTGCTTAATGTTCATTTTCAAGCACTTACAAGATTAACTTTTGATTAAGTGAGATTAGTGTACTTGCTGCGTGCGTGAGGCATGCGGAGGGCAAGCCGTCAGGCTTGGTGCGAAGCCCCTCGCACACATGCTCACTCTTGCCCATGGGGTGGGCGGGTGGGGGCGTAGCACCGTTAGCCCGCAGCACGCCGACCTTGTGGGCATGAGCGCAAGCGAAACGCCCACAAGGACACGCCCAAAAAAATAAAATCAATTATTACATAATCCAATACCTCATACCTCAGCCTGTGCCACAACTCATATTACCTCACTCTTACTCTAATCCACTTTTTTACCTACAAAATCAGATATTTTTCTCATTTTTGCACTTGTCATGAAAACTTTTTATAGAACCCATACTTGCGGCGAACTTCGCCTTACTCATCAAAATGAAACCGTTACCTTATGCGGCTGGATACAACGCATCAGAGAACTCAAGGGACAAAACTTTATAGATTTGAGAGATAGGTACGGCATTACACAACTTGTATTCAGCCCTCAGTACCACCAAGAACTATACGAAAAATCTAAACATCTGCAACGAGAAACCGTAATCCAAATTACAGGCAAAGTAATAGAACGTTTTTCTAAAAATCTCCTTCTACCCACAGGGGAAATAGAAATAATAGTACAAGACCTTACTGTACTGAACACGGCTAAAACTCCCCCTTTTTTAATTGAAAACGAAACAGACGGCAGCGAAGAACTCCGTATGCAATACCGTTATTTGGATATCCGCAGACCCGTTTTGCGAGATAATCTTATTCTACGGCATAAATTCACCCAAGCAGTGAGAAATTACATGGACTCACAAGGTTTTATAGAAATAGAAACACCCGTACTCATTAAATCCACGCCTGAGGGCGCAAGAGATTTTGTAGTCCCCAGCCGTATGAATAAAGGACAATTTTATGCGCTTCCACAAAGTCCGCAAACATTCAAACAGTTGCTTATGGTCGCAGGTATGGATAAGTATTTTCAGATTGTAAAATGCTTCCGTGATGAAGACCTCCGTGCAGATAGACAACCCGAATTTACTCAAATAGACTGCGAAATGAGCTTTGTTCATCAAGAAGATGTCTTGCAAACTTTTGAGGGTTTAGTAAAGCATCTTTTCAAGACTTTGAAAGGGATAGAAATACCAGACCTACCCCGCATGACTTACGATGAAGCTATACGAAATTACGGCACGGACAAACCTGACCTCCGCTTTGATATGAAATTTACAGAACTGAATGAGGTTGCCAAAGGACACGGTTTTTCGGTTTTTGACTCTGCTGAATTAGTAGTCGGAATATGTGCTAAAGGTGCAGGTAACTTTACTCGCAAACAAATAGATTACTTGACAAATTTTGTTAAAAAGCCTCAAATTGGGGCAAGTGGTTTAGTGCATGCCCGCATAGAAAGCGATGGTAGTATCAAGTCTAGTGTAGATAAATTCTATTCCCCCGAGCAACTGCTTAAATGGAAAGAAAAATGCAAAGCCGAACCTGGGGACTTAATTTTAATACTTTCAGGCAATGCGGATAAAGTTCGCAAGCAGTTATCAGAATTGCGTTTAGAGGTGGCTGCGCAGTTAGGTTTAAGAGATAAAGACAAATATGCGTGTTTGTGGGTAGTAGATTTTCCGCTTTTAGAGTGGAACGAGGAGGATAAGCGTTGGTATGCGATGCATCATCCTTTTACTTCGCCTAAGAAAGAAGATATACATCTTTTAGGGGTAGATAATGCCCGAGTGCGTGCTAATGCGTATGATTTGGTCATAAATGGGGTAGAGATAGGTGGGGGTTCTGTGCGTATTCATGATAGGCGATTACAAAGCAAAATGTTTGAGGTTTTAGGTTTATCTCAGCAGGAAGCAGAGCATAAATTTGGTTTTTTAATGAATGCTTTTGAGTATGGGGCGCCTCCTCATGCGGGCTGTGCTTTTGGTTTGGATAGGTGGGTGATGTTATTTGCAGGTGCGGATAGCATCAGAGAGGTGATGGCGTTTCCCAAAAATAACATGGGTAGAGATGTAATGATTGATGCCCCTTCCACGATTGATGACAGTTTAATGCAAGAATTAGGCATACAAATTCAAGTAGAAAAGGAATAAAAATTTATTTTTTTGGGCGTGTCCCTCGCTGCGCTCGGGTCGGCGTGCTGCGGGCTGCGCTATCGCTTCGGTGCTACGCTGCGCTCCGCACTGGGCTAACGCCCACCCTCCGCATGCCTCACGCACGCAGCTATCAAGCTAAGCCTGCTTATCTAAAATGTAACCTTGTAAGTGTCTGAAAATGAGTACTAAACAAGATAAAAGACTATTTTAACCTTGTAAATTGTTGATAATCAAATTAAAACAAAGTAAAACGTCGCTCTAAACT
>JANWVE010000238.1 GCA_025057675.1 Bacteroidia bacterium | reverse complement strand
GATACTTATAAGGTTGAGTTTTGAATAATTGGACTTAGTCTCATAGCTGCTTGCGTGAGGCATGCGGAGGGCGTGCGGTAGCACGGTGCGAAGCCCCTCGCTCCCTCTTTCACTCTTGCCCAGGGGGTGGGGCGCAGCACCGTCAGCCCGTAGCACGCCGACCTTGTGGGCATGAGCGGCAGCGAAACGCCCACAAGGACACGCCCAAAAAATTAAAACTTAACCTTTGAGAATTGCTCTTAGTGTAAAATATAGGGAGAAATAGACATAAATAATCAAAGTATTATCCAATTCCCCAAAGACTCCTTTCTATCCTTTAATATCCACAAAATTATATCCATATCATATACTCACACAAAAATATCAATCATATTGTTATTTAGTACTAAGTTTTTATATTTGCAATCAATCAACTCAAAATTTAATAAACATTTATGGGAGGCTTACTTCAATTTCTAAAAGGCTTGTTTACTGGTAAAAGTACAGTAAGCGTTTCACCTACCACAGGTGCAAAAGTACCTGACCAAGAACCTAAAATTATACAGAGTAATGCCACAGAGTGGGTTATAGATAGTATTCATACAAAAGTGAACTTTAAAGTACTTCACATGGAAATTGCAGAGGTAGTAGGTTCGTTTAGAGAGATTGAGGGCAAAGTAAAAGCCACTCTACCCTCACTCAGCGACCTAAGCGTTGAGATTACAATCCCTGCTCACACCGTAAATACAGACTTTCCACAACGCGACTGGCATATAAAATCACCTGAATTTTTAGATGTACAACAATACCCTACTATCCAGTTCCGTAGTACAAACGTTACATGGAAGCCATTAAAGCGCTTCACTATGCAAGGAATGATTACTATAAAAGGCGTAGAAAAAAGTATTACCTTTGAAGGGAACTTAACTAATAGTATACTAAAAGATTTAACAGGTGAACCTCGCTTGGGCTTTAAGGTATATGGTAAATTAAACAGAAAAGATTTCGGTATTAACTTTGAAATGAAACTCGAAAATGGGGAACAGGTAGCATCAGAAATTGTTGATTTTGAAGCAGATGTAGAAATCACAACTCCACAGGGATATGAAAAATTAAAACAATTCTTAGCCTCTATGTCTTGAAAATATGGTCAAATTATTCGGTGCTTCATTTCCACCTAAAAATCTGCTGCTCCCTTTTTGTATACGTAATTACAAGGGAGAGATCACTTATACCTCAGCAGGCTGGACCGGAGAGATAGAAAAATCTTCAACAAAAATACTCTCTACACCCAATTATGAGTTTATAGAAATTAACGGCACTACTTTTCAAAAATTAGAATTCACCGAGGGAGGTGAAACACAGGTATATTTAATCCCATCCAATGATTATGCTCAGACCCTACAAATCAATCAAGAACTAGAGCATAAAATCCGAGAGTTAGATGAAAAAATCAGAACTTTCATTGAAAAATCCCCCTATCCCCTTTGTATTCTACAAAAAAATTCTAATAAAGTCGTATTTGCTAACAAACTTTTATTAGATACATTTCAAATTCCACTGTCAAAGTTCTACAACGGAATTTACCTATCTAATCTTATTCAAGATGCTTCTATCTATGAAAGTGTATTATCACAAATTACTCAAAATTCTGAAGTAAAAGGTCATATTTTTCAGGTTAAGGTAGGCGAAACTGTGAAATGGCTCATGATGAATAGCTATACTTTTGCACTCAATAGCCTGCAAGGTAATATTGTTTCTTTTGTAGACATTACCTCAGAAAAAGAGAGAGAAATGTATTTGATGGAGTTAAAGGTAGAAATAGAAAGTCAGAATGAAGAGTTAAAACAGAACAATATTGTCCTTCAAGAACTGTATAATAAATTAGAACTCTCTTACCAAGACACACAACAGGGCTTGATAAGCGGTCAGATTACTCAAAAAATCATCAGTCGCTCTTTTCGTTTATCTAACTATTTACCTAAACACAGATATTTTCAAATACTCAAACCTCATTCATACGTTAGTGGAGATTTTTACTGGTCTAAACAAAAGGACAACTATTTATATATAGCTGTAGGCGATGCTACGGGTCATGGAGTATCAGGCGGACTTTTAGCGATTACTTTTACTACTTTGCTCTCCCAGTACTTTTACTACATAGAACGTCCTTCGCAAATCCATGAACTGCTTAACTTAATACATAACAGCTACATACAAGATATGGTAAACGAAAAAACAGAAATTAATGTAGAAGGAGGGGATATTTCTATTGTTGCCATTCCATTAGATGAACCTAATCATTTTTACTACACAGCTGCGCATGCTAAGTTACTGATTTATTCTCATGCGAATACTTCAGTATTACAAGGGCAAAAACACCCTGTGGGTTTTTATGTAAAAGGAGTACAAAATCAACCTTACGAGACTTACAAAATAAACTGTACTCCCCAAGATAAACTATTTCTTTTTACTGATGGTATTAAGGACATGATGAATATCAACAGCAAAAAATACTCTCTCAAAAATTTGAAATTATTTATAGAGAAAAATGGACACTTGCCAATGCGTGAAATAAAGCAGCTATTAACACAAGAAATTGAAAGCTATCAATGGGGAGAGCAAAATGATGATATTCAAGTAGTAGGCATTGCTTTATCGTAAGGATTTTTGGTACATACTTTTTTTCATTAACGGCTTATAGTAGGATGATAGGGCGTGTCCCTTCGCTGCGCTCGGGTCGGCGTGCTGCGGGCTGCGCTATCGCTTCGGTGCTTCGCTGCGCTTCGCA
>JANWVE010000237.1 GCA_025057675.1 Bacteroidia bacterium | reverse complement strand
GCTTGCGTGAGGCATGCGGCGGGCACGCCGTCCGGCTTGGTGCTACGCCCCTCGCCCACCCACAAACCCTTGCCCTGGGGGTGGGGGGGTGGGGCGCAGCACCGTTAGCCCGTAGCACGCCGACCTTGTGGGCATACGCGCAGCAAAACGCCCACAAGGACACGCCCAAAAAAGATACTAAATCAGTCTTGTACAAAAAGAATAAACCCCATAAGCAGTATAGCTGCACATTCTTTTTACTAATATTGTAGCACAAACTACCACCATATGACTTTTGATAGAAAAACACTAAGTAATGAAGCTTTACTAGCTATTTACCAAGCGCTTATTACTCCTCGTATTATTGAGGAGAAAATGCTTATTCTTCTACGTCAGAATAAGATTTCTAAATGGTTTTCAGGAATTGGGCAAGAAGCTATTGCTGTGGGCAGTACCTTAGCCCTAAACAAAAATGATTTTATCTTTCCCTTACATAGAAACTTAGGGGTATTTACAGCCCGTAAAGTAGATTTAAAGCGTTTATTTTGTCAGTGGCAAGGTAAAGAGTACGGTTTTTCGAAAGGGCGAGAACGTTCTTTTCACTTTGGCATCCCAGAGTACAGAATCATAGGCATGATCTCTCATCTCGCGGCAATGTTAAGTGTAGCTGATGGAGTTGCCTTAGGAAGCATATTAGAAGGAGATAAAAACATTGCCTTAGCTTACTGCGGTGATGGAGGAGCATCCGAAGGTGATTTTCATGAAGCAGTCAACTTAGCTGCTGTATGGGATCTACCCGTCATTTTTTTGATAGAAAATAATGGGTATGCACTCTCCACCCCTACGTATGAACAGTATCGTTGCAAAAGCTTTGTAGATAAAGCCCCTGGATATGGAATTGAAGGAGTAAAAATCGATGGTAACAATGTTTTAGAAGTCTATCATACCATTAAAAGCTTAGTGGATAGCATGCGGTCTAATCCTCGTCCTATCTTGGTAGAAGCTATTACCTTCCGTATGCGAGGACATGAGGAAGCATCAGGCACAAAGTATGTTCCACAGCATTTGTTCGAAGAATGGAAACTAAAAGACCCTATTGCTAACTATGAAAAATATCTTTTTGATGAAGGTATATTGACAGAAGAGCTTAAAAATCAATACTATGATGAAGTAAAAAAAGAAATGGAAGAGGCGCTCCATTTCATGTTTAATGAACCCGATATCACTCCTAATCTTGAAAAAGAACTCAATGAAGTATATCTCCACGATGAGAGCCGCGTAAAAGGATTTTATACTTTTGACCCTACACCTACTCATAAAAAACGTATGATTGATGCTATCAGTGAGGGATTATATCAAATGATGGAATATAACCCTAAATTGATACTAATGGGACAAGATATTGCTGAGTATGGTGGCGTATTCAAGATTACGCAAGGTTTTGTAGAGAGGTTTGGGAAGCAGCGAGTAAGAAATACTCCTATTATTGAGTCAGGAGCGATTGGGGCGGCTTTAGGTCTAACCTTGAAAGGGTATGATGTTATGGTAGAAATGCAGTTTGCAGACTTTGTAAGCTGCGGTTTTAATCAAATTGTTAATAATTTGGCTAAAAATTACTATCGTTGGGGGCACTCGCCCAATGTTACGGTACGCATGCCCACAGGCGCAGGCGTAGGGGCAGGACCTTTTCATTCGCAAAGTAATGAAGCATGGTTTACGCATGTTCCAGGATTAAAAGTAGTGTATCCTTCTAATGCGTATGATGCTAAGGGGTTATTGATAGCATCTCTGTTAGACCCTTCTCCTGTGATGTATTTTGAACATAAAGCTTTATACCGCAGCATAGAGGATGAAATTCCACAAGTTATGTACGCCATTCCGATAGGCAAGGCTAAAATTGTTCAAGAGGGTTCAGACTTAACCGTAGTTACTTATGGAGCAGGGGTGCATTGGGCGTTAGAGGCATGTAAAAAGCATTTTGATGCTAATAGCATAGAAATTATAGATTTACGCAGTTTAGCACCCATTGACTACGCAACTATTGAAAGCTCTGTTAAAAAAACTAATCGTTTGCTTATTTTACATGAAGATACTCATACAGGTGGTATAGGGGGAGAAATTGCGGCTACAATGGCGGAACGAGCTTTTACTTATTTAGATGCACCTATTATGCGAGTAACCTCATTAGATACCCCTGTACCGTTCAATATTCAGTTAGAACAGCAATTTTTAGCTAAATCACGTTTAGTAGAGGGTATGAGAAAAATTTTATTATATTAGGGCGTGTCCCTCGCTGCGCTCGGGTCGGCGTGCTACGGGCTGCGCTATCGCTTCGGTGCTGCGCACTGCTCACGCACCCTCCGCATGCCTCACGCAAGCGGCAAGCAGACTAAGTCCACTTATACAAAGTGTAACCTTGTAAGTATCTGAAAATGAACCTTAAACAGGGTAGAAATAAATTTTAACCTTGTAAATGTTTGAAAATCAATTGAAAATAAGGTAAAACATAAGTATTCAGGGTTAAAAAGTACAGAAAGTTTATCTATTCGAGATTTAACCTTTTAAGTACTTGAAAATCAATATAAAACAGGATAAAATGAAAGCAACTAAAACAAGATAAAAAATTTTAATCTTGTAAGTATTTGATAATCAAGATTAAACAAGGTAAAGCAATCGTAAACAAAGTAAAATATCAAAATGCTGCTGCGTGAGGCATGCGAAGGGCGTGCGTCAGCACGGTGCGAAGCCCCTCGCCCACTCTTTCCCTCTTGCTCAGGGGGTGGGCGGGTGGGGCGTAGCACCGTTAGCC
>JANWVE010000236.1 GCA_025057675.1 Bacteroidia bacterium | reverse complement strand
AGCACAAAAGCAGGAGAATATAAAGGAGGAAGTGAATTTGCCCACGAAGCTGATATTATCATAAGAGTTGAAAACTTCACTCCAATACTTGAAAAAACAAGATATAAATAAAAACCCCCAAAAATTTGGGGGTCGCAACCGAAATCGGTTCGGCTATTGCCCTATCCCTGACGAGTTGCACGCCTGCATTGCTCGTTTCCGTTTCAGGCAATTTCTTTTCCTATTTAGGACACTTTGAAAGCAATTCTAAAACAGCTTCACTTGGTTTGTAGCCTGTCAAAAGGTCGCCAAATTCATTTTCCCAATCAGAAACCACCCAACGCCAAATTTCACCACGAATTGTATTAACGAAAATAGCTTGCAATTCCACGTCATCAAAATTTTCATCTGCTTTCCTTATGCCCCCAAAACTCTCAAATATTCGCACACCCTTCAAAACCGAAAACATGAAATCAAGCCTTCTGAAATCATCAATATATCTACCCATGTTTTTAGAAACTAATTTAGTAAAATACTTAAAAAGCTCCTTGTAACTCCTTTCATCAGCTTTACGAATGTCCTGTGCCTTTGGACTTGCAATAGGAAAACGCTTTAACCATTGCATAACTAACCATTCAGCATTTTTCCTACCCTCAATAATCAAGTGATAGTGATAATGATAATAATTATCAGGTCGCAAAGTACATTCTTTCTTTCGTATTCCCTTAAAACCAATTTTTTTCTTTCTTGCCAACTCTATTATTAACCGCCAAGCACTTTCCATTTCTTTTATTCTGTAATATAAATCTTTTTCAGTAACAGTTGGCAATGTCAAAGTAACAAATTGAGCATCATTAAACTTCTCTAATTCAGGTAAATAAGCATTTATCAGAGAAGCCGTCCTTATTCTATTGCAAACCAAGCACCATCTATTTTTGCAATACGAACCTATTAACTTGTTATCAACTTTGTGCAAATTTTTATTACAAAACAGAGTATTTTTATAGCTGTTAAGTAACAAACTATCAGGATTATACTCAATTAGAGCCAGGGATAACCGCAAAGAGAAATATTTAGCCCTTGCACGTTTCAAAAACTTTTCGTTTATTTGCATTACCCAAATAACCTTTTACAACATTTACAAAGTCTCTACTGCCAATAGAGGCTTTGTTTTTTTTTAATCATCTTAAAGCAAAAATAAAAAAACTTTTCATAACATCAAAATTATTGCGGAAGTTTTTTTCAAACAAAAATGTTAAATCTTTGAAAAGTACAATAAAAGGGGTAAAAATTCCGCAATTGTTTCTAACTTATCAAGTATAGTAAAAAGTACAATTTTGCATGCAATTTTTGCCTTATTGAAAGTCAAAAATTGCATTGCGTTTTTGAAGGCATATAAGCCCCCCGATGTTCGGTTGCCTCTTGGATTACTCCTCATAATAAAATACAACCTTTATAGGCATTTATTTAGCTATTAAACGCCACTTTACCGATTAAATGTAGATTTATTACCTTTTACTACAAAATTATTTCTTAACGAAAAAATATCTGAACTCTTTTAACTTAACTAATGTTGTAACGTTACATAACGTTACGTAACGTTAAATAACGCTACATAACGTTACATATAACGTTACTAATATAATTCAAAAATTTATGAAAGCAAAATGCCTCATCTGCGGTAGTGAATTTGAGAAAAGAAATGAAAAACATCTTTTTTGCAGTAACGCGTGCAGACAAGAAAATTTTAGACGCAAGCACGGATTAGATAAACCCGAATTTCTGAAAAGGCAACTCATAAGCCTTGAAGGAATTGAAGGAGCTGAACGTGTTAAGCCTGTTGAACTTAAAAAAGAGATAAATCCTGAATACCTTGAAACCTTAAAGAAACTTGAAGCAATTAAAAAAGAAATGGAGGTAATTCAAAAAGAGCAAAGAGACACAGAAAGAAAACTATACAACCTGCTTAATAGAAATCCACGTCTAGCAGGTACAATTATTGGAGGGGCAGTAGGTATGACATTAGGAGCTTTATTAAGTGAGAATAAAAATAATCAGGCTTTATACATTATTTTAGGAGCAGTAGGCTTGGGCGTTGTAGGTAATCTAATAGGTGGTGAGTATGCCAAAGCACCAGATGAAGTACAACTTGGAAAACTACGAGCAAGAATTGGAGCTTTACATGGAGCTATGACCATTAGAAAAGTAGCACTATTAGACTTGGAAGCAAAACTTAAAAAAATTCCTCAGTACATAAGACCCGAATTACCTAAAATTCCAATTGAAATAAAGGAAGCCGTACCCATTGAAATAAAAACAACAACAGCTACTACAAAGGATAAGACAATGGACTTTGTAAAAGAGGCAAAAGAGTTCGTCAATATGAAATTTGAAACACTGGACTTCGCTTCAAAAAATCAAGAAATGTACAATATTTTAGGCAATCCTGCTGAAAATTTTACACTCATGCTATATGGAAGTCCAGGACACGGAAAAAGTACATTTGCAATTAAACTAACCGAGTTTCTATCACAGAACTTCGGTAGAGTATTATACAATAGCAGTGAAGAGATGTTCTCTGTGTCCTTACAAAAAAAATTTAGAAATATCCTAACAGACTACATAACTATATCACGTTTTACTACCGCAGAGGATTTAGAAAATTACTTAAAGAGAACCGAACAGAAACCACGCTTTTTAGTAATTGATAGTATAAACGATATGAATATGAAATTAGATGATTTGAAACGTATAAAGGAAATTGACAAACGCAGAGGTATAATCTACATAGTACAAAGCACAAAAGCAGGAGAATATAAAGGAGGAAGTGAATTTGCCCACGAAGCTGATATTATCATAAGAGTTGAAAACTT
>JANWVE010000235.1 GCA_025057675.1 Bacteroidia bacterium | reverse complement strand
GCGCAGCGAAGGGACACGCCCAAAAAAATTATTAACAATCTAATGTCCATATCTACAAAAAAGTTCTTACGAATTACGAATATTACTCATTTCTATGAATTTTTTATCTTTTTTTGTGTTATTAAATCATGTTCGCCTCTTCATCTTTAATGCTGGATATACAACAAAAACTGCAACACTACCAAAATCATGTAGAAAAAGCTTTATCTCGCTTATCTCTACCCAAAGAGCCTACTCAACTTTACGAACCCATCCGTTATACTTTATCTCTCAAAGCTAAGCGAATGCGCCCTATGTTAGTGTTGCTTGCTCTAGACCTATTCCAAAAACCCTTAGAATTAGGATACAACGCTGTCTGTGGTATCGAACTCTTTCATAACTTTACTCTCATACACGACGATATTATGGATAACGCACCTACACGCAGAGGAATGCCCACTGTATTTGCTAAATGGAACACTAACACTGCTATTTTATCTGGAGATGCCACCCTTGTATTAGCCTACCAATGGCTCACGGACACTCCATCCGCACATCTCAAAAAGATTTTAGAAATTTTTCATAAAACCGCCTTAGAGGTATGCGAAGGACAAATGCTAGACCTTGAATTTGAGTCACGAAACGATGTTACTATCCCTGAATATATTGAAATGATACGCCTAAAAACATCGGTTTTGTTAGGATGCAGTTTGTACATAGGTGCTTTATTAGCCGATACCTCAATTGAAAATGCACAAAAACTATATGACTTTGGGGTTAAATTAGGTATTGCTTTTCAATTACAAGATGACTATCTTGACGTATATGCTGATAGCACTAAATTTGGCAAACAAACAGGTGGAGATATCATAGCGAATAAAAAAACTTGGTTACTGCTCAAAGCCAAAGAAATAGCTAACCCCGAGCAACGCAAAGAAATACAAGCCTGTTTAGACCTAACTCACCCACAAGAAAAAGTACAGAAAATGAAAAACATTTACGAGAAACTAAACATAGCCCAATTAGCCGCGCAAGAGATTGACATCTTGTACCAACAATCTATGCGTGTTTTAGACGCTCTACCTAACCACATACAGACCTCTACTTTGAGGGCATTTGCCCACTTTTTAATGAACAGAGAACGATAAACTACATACAACTATGGATTTATTAAAAGCATTTTGCATTGGAATTCGCTTAGCCATACCCGTACAAGGCATGAGCCACGGGCATATTCGCATGTTTTACAGAGGCATAAAGGGATTAGAAAACGACCTCTTTGATGCACAGAAAATTGAAAAATGGGACAAAGAAATTAAAACTGCATACCAAGAGTTAAAGACTATTTTAGATACTAACGAGCATATCGCCCAAAAAGTAACTCAAATGGACAAAGTATGTGAAAAATACACTTTTTTACATAATCTAAAAGAGTATCTCGTAGATATTGGATTAGTTCATTTTTTTACTCTATCGTCCGTTTATGATCGGGAAGATTACTTTGAAACATCTGAATGGCTGCGTATAGAAGATGAACTCTCCGATAGAGGAACAGAACTATTAAACTGGCTTTTGTATATTGAAGAGGCTAAATCCGCACGCGCTGAGATTTCATTACAAAGCTATATAGAAGACTTTTTACTTATAGGCGATGAAATGAATGAAGACCAAGAAAACCTAAAAATTTATGAGCCTCTCATCAATGCACAAAAATACTTAGACTATACTCCTTTAGACCTCTTTTTATTGTATGAAAGAATTCCCGAAGCACATGTTCTCAAAAACATAGCTTTTCCTATGATGTGTTATTTTAGGAAAAACTACCCAATAGAAACTTGTTTACTATCTTGTATCAACTGTGGAGGAAATGTAGTAGAACACGGTGCGGTATTAGCCTGTGCTTTGTGTGCCACACATACCTGGCAGAGCTTCCCTGAACCTTATCAAAAATACTTTAAATAACCCACTGCTGCTAATTCTCCCATAAAAGCACAAAAGAGAAAAAATAATCTGTAATTTTGTGCTGACATTTAATTCAGTTTAGCGTATGAGGGCAAAAACGTCTGTTCTTCCTGTGCTAATTGGGGTCAAATCTATTTTATGTATTATTCTGCTGACCTCTTTTCAGTGTCTTCCTACTCAAATACAAGGATACAAAATTAAAACCGTAACCTTAGACGCAGGACATGGAGGTAAAGACCCAGGTACAATCGGCAAACAGTACAAGGAAAAAGATGTAGCACTAGCTATTACGCTCAAACTAGGCGCGATGATTAGTGAGAAATTTCCTAACATCAGGGTTGTATATACCCGAAAAACAGATGAATTTATTGAATTAGATGAACGTGCAAATATCTGCAATCGCAATAAATCTGACCTGTTTATCTGTATTCATTGCAACGCGTCAGAAAATAAAAAAATGATAGGCACAGAAACCTATACGATGGGATTACATAAGTCGGAGAGTAATTTATTGGTAGCAATGCGAGAAAATGCGGTTATTCTCAAAGAAGAGAATTACCAAAAAAGATACGGTGGTTATGACCCTAACTCACCTGTGGCGCATATTATGTTTAACTTATACCAAAGTGCGCATATTGAGCAAAGTTTAGCTTTTGCTTCTCATGTAGAGCAATGTTTTGGTAAAGAGGGAATTGGAAGAGAAAGCCGAGGAGTAAAGCAAGCAGGATTTTTAGTCTTGTGGCGTACTAATGCCCCCAGTGTGCTGATTGAAACAGGATTTTTGAGTAACCCTGAAGAAGAGAAATATCTTGGTAGTGAAAAAGGGCAGCAAGAAATTGCAAAGGCAATTTTTAAGGCATTTTGTAAATACAAAGAGGAAGTAGAGCAAGAGTAGGTTACGTTCAGAAACTTTTTTAATAACTGTATTTTTATTTTGGGCGTGTCCCTTCGCTGCGCT
>JANWVE010000234.1 GCA_025057675.1 Bacteroidia bacterium | reverse complement strand
GAGATAGAGGATGAGATTATAGAGAGTTTTAAGATGGTAGAACGAGATAAAGAGAAATTAGCGGAGGAATTAAAGCA
Source organism: Bacteroidia bacterium (assembly GCA_025057675.1). GTDB lineage: Bacteria > Bacteroidota > Bacteroidia > JANWVE01 > JANWVE01 > JANWVE01. The sequence goes on along the minus strand of JANWVE010000234.1, from coordinate 2,858 downwards.
AGAGAAACAACGAGCAGAACAAAAAGAAAAAGAATTACAACAAGAAAAACAAAGGGTAGAACAAAAAGAAAAAGAATTACAACAAGAAAAACAACGCGCAGAACAAGAAAAGGTCAGCATGATAAAGGAAATGCTCAAACAAGGTATATCCAAAGAGGTAGTCATGTATATTGCCAACGTAGATGAAGCGTTTTTAAGAAAACATAATTTGATGTGAGTTAGAATAGCATTTAACTTTGTAAATATCTGAAAATAAGTGTAAAACAAGATAAGAATAAAAGGTTTTGATTTTACCTTATTTAGGGAAGAAATAGAGCCGAGAATAAGTATAAAACAAGGTAAATCATCAAAATACTATTTGCGTGAGGCATGCGTAGGGTGCGTGAGCAGTGCGGAGCGCAGCGAAGCACCGAAGCGATAGCGAAGCCCGTAGCACGCCGACCTTGCTTGCATGAGCGCAGCGAAACACAAGCAAGGACACGCCCAAAAAATGAAACACAATTTTAATTTAAAATAAGATAAAAAACCTTAGAGAACATAAATCCCTAAGGCTTTACAAGCTAAAATCAGAGTTATACTTACTTTTTTGCCGCTGTGGTAGCAGCAGAAATCATCGCACGGGTAGCAATTACACTTACTACAGGAATGGACTTGTTATGTAAAATTTCAATATTTTCTGCTTTAATATCCCCTATACGAATGGATTTGCCCACATCTAAGTCCGTAATATCTATGTTAATGGTAGAGGGCATATCTTTGGGTAGAGCCTTAATTTTTAATTTGCGCATTTTGGGTAGAAGCTTACCCCCTTTACTTACGCCCACACTACGCCCTGTAAAAGATACAGGTATTTCCATAGTAATCTTCTTATTTTCGCTAATTTCTAAAAAATCTGCATGAATAATTTCATTTGTTACGGGGTGAAATTGTACTTCTTTCAAGATAGTACGCATAGTTTGGTTGTCTATGTGGATATCCACAAACTTAACATTAGGTGTGTATACAATCTCTCTAAAGTTAAGGCGGTGTGTAGAAAAATGAATAGGTTGTGGGCGCACACCATAAATGACACAAGGTACGTTACCTTGACTGCGTACAGCTTTCGCATCTTTTTTTCCTGTACCTCGTAGGGTACCTGTAATTGATAATACTTCCATACTTCTTTTAATCAATAAATAATGAACTAATAGACTCGTGATGTATGATATTGCTAATTGCCTTGGCAAATACAGGTGCAATATTAAGTACTTTGAGTTTATCAAAGATTTTGATATTAGGCACTGTATTGGTAACGACAAGTTCTTGCATAACCGATTGAGTAATGCGCTCTGCGGCATTACCTGATAGAATCGCATGTGTAGTGCATGCTCTTACGGATTTTGCTCCTCTTTCTGCTAAAATTTCAGCAGCCTTACATAAAGTATTTGCAGTATCACAAATGTCATCTACTAATACTACATTTTTACCTTTTACATCTCCAATTACCTCCATAGAAGCCACTTCATTAGCGCGTACGCGGTGTTTATCAATCAAGACCATTTCTGCCTTGAGATGTTTTGCATACAATCGGGCGCGACCTACTCCCCCTACATCTGGCGCAGCGATAGTCAAATTTTCTAATTCTAAACTTTGTAAATAAGGTAAGAATACTGCGGTAGCGTTGAGGTGGTCAAGAGGAATATCAAAAAAACCCTGGATTTGTCCTGCGTGTAAGTCCATAGTCATTACGCGAGAAGCGCCTGCCGAAGTAAGCATATTAGCAATCAATTTTGAAGCTATGGATACACGAGGTTTATCTTTTCTATCCTGGCGTGCGTATCCGAAGTAAGGTATGACTACGTTAATCGTTTTAGCAGAAGCTCTACGAACAGCATCAATAGTTAGAAGTAACTCCATTAAATTATCTGCGGGGGCTACGGTAGATTGAATGATGAAAATATCATGTCCACGAACAGACTCCAATATATTCGGTTGTATCTCGCCATCCGAAAAACGAGTGATTTCATACTTAGCTAAGTGAGTTCCGTATCTAGCCGCAATATCCTCGGCTAATTGACGAGAAACTGTACCCGCAAAGAATTTAACATACTCAGACATGAGTCTACTTGTGAGTCTACTTGATAAAATAAAAAAGTTGCCCGAGGAAGATTCGAACTCCCACAAGCAGAACCAAAATCTGCGGTCCTACCGTTAGACGATCGGGCAAACTTTTTAATTAAGAATGGACTGCAAAGTTATATTTGTTTATTGAACTTGTCAAGGGACTCGAAGATATTTTTTTGTAAATGATTGTTGATCAAGCTGTAAAAGTTGATAGAGCATTTAAATGAAGGTTTCTTTTTGGGCGTGTCCCTCGCTGCGCTCGGGTCGGGCTACTACGCACTACGCGTTCGCTTCGGTGCTTCGCACTGCCTAACGGCATGCTCCGTATCCCTCACGCAAGCTGCCTTTGGATGTTTTACCCCATTTTTATACATATCTTTGCTTTACTTTTTTGGCATTGATTATCAATTACTTACAAAGTTAAATTTTTTTACCTTGTTTTATTTATACTCTTTTTATCTTGTTTTGTATTCATTTTCAAGTATGTACAAAGTTAAACCTTGAATATACGGGCTTACTGTGCTGCTTCAACCCTGAATACCGAAGTTTTATCTTGTTTTAAATTGATTTTCAGTAGCTTACAAGGTAAAAATATATTTTTACCTTGTTTAATGTTCATTTTCAAATACTTACAAGGTAAAGGTTTGAATAAATAGATCCTGCCGACCTGCTAAGGTCCTTGCGTGAGGCATGCGGAGGGCAAGCCGTCAGGCTTGGTGCGAAGCCCCTCGCCTACGCTTTTACTCTTGCCCAGG
>JANWVE010000233.1 GCA_025057675.1 Bacteroidia bacterium | reverse complement strand
TCTACCCCTGTAATTTCAGTATCGGGTGGTAATTTAATAGCAAACGCAAGTCCTGCTACACATTTTCAGTGGTTTTTTAATGGCAATCCTATTTCTGGGGCTACTAATCAGATATATACACCCATGGTTACAGGTATCTATACCGTAGTAGCTTACAATCATGATTGTGCTTCTAATACATCCAGTCCGTACAGCTATACTTCTTCGTTTATTTTTGTACAAGAAGGTAGTGAATTATCTCTGCATGTTTATCCAAATCCTGCGCAGGAATATGTATATGTTCAATTCTCTCAACTCAATTCAGTCAAATCGGCACAAATTGTAGATATGCAAGGTAAAGTAGTTGCGGAGGTTCTACTTGAACAGCTATTAAACAAAATAGACATAAGTCATCTACCCAAAGGTGTGTACTCAATAAAAGTTGAGGGCTACAAGTCGGAGAAGTTGATAATTTACTAACTGTATTCCTGTTTTTACGAAAAGTTTAATTTTTTGGGCGTGCCCTTGTGGGCATTTCGCTGCGGTCATGCCCACAAGGTCGGCGTGCTACGGGCTACGCTAACGCTTCGGTGCTACGCTTCGCTACGCACTGGGCTAACGCCCACCCTTCGCATGCCTCACGCAAGGGATCTCTGAAGCCATTGTTTCTTTGTGTATTATGCAAAGTTTTAGCTTGTAAGTACTTGTACTTCAAGCTCAGACAAGGTAAAGACATGATTACACAGGTCATCTGCGTGAGGGGCATGGAGCATGCCGTTAGGCAGTGCGAAGCGCAGCGAAGTACCGAAGCGAAGCGCAGTGCGGAATGCCCCGACCCTTGCGCAGCAAGGGGCACGCCCAAAAAACAAAATTATTTTTCAAAACTAACATAAATTATAACTGAAAGTCATATTATTAGTACCTTAAGAATATCTATTCTTCGTATAAAAGTTTTGAAAATTAGAGAAAACATTGGGATTAGAAAAAAAATTAAAACAATTTGAGTTTATTATCAGAGTTTTTTATACACTTGCATAAAAGTCATAAAAACCTATGAAGTACGTTCTTATTCTTGTTACTTTGGCGGCGTTCAAGCTTGCTTCCTATGGACAGGAAGCTATAAAAATAGACCCACGTGTCTATTTACATTACACGCCTGAGCAAATAGAAGAGCTTAAAGCCAATCCTAAAAAGTTGAAATGTGTCAATTACTTGTATTCACAATCCTTTATCGTGAATAACCGGGATTGTTCAGGATGCACGCCTATCGATCCTCAAACCTTTGATGTAGCCACTGTAGAGCGTTTTAGAAAGCAAAGCGAAAGAGTTACAGTTGGAGTTAGTCGTGAAGGACATACAGTTACTTTATTATCCCGAGATGAACTTCAAGCAATTTACAATACATTCTAACATAAATTAAAAAATTAAAGAGGAGGCGAAAAAAGATGAAAAAAATTATATTCACTATTATCTTGCTCTTATTTACAAGCCATTTGTACACTAATGCCCAAACCTACCTAATTACAAATGGCACTGTAACAACCTGTTCAGGTTCATTTTTTGATACAGGTGGACCCTCAGGAAACTATAGCAACAATCAATACTTCACGTTTACTATTTGTGCCACAGCAGGGCAATGCGTACAAGTAAATTTTACTTCATTTAATATAGAAAGTGGTTATGATTTCTTGTACATCTATAACGGTTCTAGTACAATGTCTCCGTTAATTGGTACATATACAGGTACAGCAAGCCCAGGTACTGTAACTTCAACTACGGGATGCTTAACCTTTCTGTTTAGCTCTGATTACATCATTACTGGACCTGGTTGGTCTGCTACTATAACCTGTGTTCCTTGTGGAAGTGGAGGTCCTGTTACCGCGGGAGATTGTGCACAAGCGGTAACCGTTTGCACAAATCTTAGTTTCGCCATAGATCCTAACGGTTTTGGCTCTATCAATGAAATATGCAGCCCTGGATTGTGCCCAGCTAATCCTAATATTAACCCTGCCAGTAGTAACTTTGGATGTCTACTAGCAGGTGAGCTGAATAGCACATGGCTTTTAATCACTATTACTTCACCAGGCACATTAGAGTTCAGTTTTGGTGATAATACTACACCTTATCCTCAGTCAGGATGTTATGATTGGAGCATGTGGCCTTACTCGCCAACCGCTTGTTCACAAATTTCAGCAGGCACCTTGGCACCTATACGATGCAATTGGAATAGCCCTTGCTCAGGAGGTACAGGTATTGCTGCGCCTGCGAACATTCCCTCTGGAGGATATTCAAGCAATTTTGAACCTGTTTTAACAGTAACTACAGGGCAACAGTTTGTAATTTGTTTTTCTAACTGGAGTGGACTCTACACTAATGTACCGTTGAGATTTTTCGGTACTGCAGGTATTGCGTGCGTATTGCCTATTGAATTCCTTAATGCTACTGCCATTCAAAAAGGTAAAGAAGCAAAAATTATTTGGAAAACACCTTATACTACCCAGCATACGCGAAGCTATTTAGTAGAAAAGCAAACCACGGGTAATGTATGGAAAACTATCTCTAACGTTTTATTTGTAAATGGTCAAACAACGTACGAGGTTACTGACAAAAACATTGACATAGGAAAAAATATTTATAGAATTACTCAAATTCACAAGGATGGAACACACGGATATTCAGAAATAGTAGAACTCACAGTTGAACAACTTCCAACCTACTTTATCTATCCCAATCCTGTTAAAGAAGTCTTGAACTTCCAACTTAACCCTTCACAGTCTTATGAAATTGCGATTGTAAATGCAGCGGGGCAAGTAGTCTATCAAAACTCTAACTTAACTCAACTTTCAGATTTACAAATAGATACAAGTCATTTACCTTCGGGTAACTATTGGATACGTATCAATAACGAGATTACTTCATTTATCAAGCAGTAACCAAGTCATATAAAAGTATTAGCGGCTTATTCAAAATTAA
>JANWVE010000232.1 GCA_025057675.1 Bacteroidia bacterium | reverse complement strand
TACGGGCTACGCTATCGCTTCGGTGCTACGCTTCGCTACGCACTGGGCTAACGCCCACCCTCCGCATGCCTCACGCAGCAGCTATTAAACTAAATCCACATATTCAAATCTTAACCCTGTAAGTATGTGAAAATCAAAACTAAACAGAGTAAAATTTAATTTTAACCTTGTATGTCCTTGAAAGTCAATTGAAAATAAGGTAAAACTTATTTATCCAGGGTTAAAGTGTCGTGTAAAATCCATGTATTCAAGGTTTAACTTTGTACATACTTGAAAATCAATATAAAACAAGATAAAATAAGCACAGTTCAAAGAGGGTAAAAAATTTTAACCTTGCAACTACTTGATAATCAAACTTAAACAAGGTAAAGCAAACGCATGTATGCAAACAAGGTAAAATATCAAAATGCAGCTTGCGTGAGGGATACGGAGCATGCCGTTAGGCAGTGCGTAGCGCAGCGAAGCACCGAAGCGAACGCGTAGTGCGCAGTAGCCCGACCCGAAGCGCAGCGAAGGGACACGCCCAAAAAAATAAAAAACTATCTTACCGTTCAACCTGCTGACCCTATAAACAAAACACAATAAACAGAAATCTACGTAACCTCATTTGTCATAACTCGTATATGTAAGCATGCAGTTGTTTTATTTGTTTGTTATTTTAGTACTTACTTGTACTGCTATGGGACAACATATTATTCGCAAACAAGCTTTTTCTCATTGCAAAAAAGGATGGGAAAACTGTGAAAAATGTCAATCTGTTTATGAATACAAATATGCATTAGTGTTAATAGGTTCATCTAATAGCCCTGAACCCTCGCGGCCTATAACTAAAACCAATACAAAATGGGTTAGTTATGAGGTTGAAAAATGGTTCAGTTCTTTTGAGGAAGCTCAAGAGTATAGCCAAAAAAATAACGTTCCCATAGAAATAGCCGACGAAGATAAATACCCTGTGCTTCAAAAATTATCTCATAAGCTACCACCCAAGTGGATATTACAAGTTAATCATGCACAAAATATACTCTTGATTTATCGCCCAAAAGTAATTTATACTTACCAAGAAAACAGAATTAATGCCCAAAGTATCGAAGAAATAGTCCAAAAGTATGGCAAAAAAACTTATCCACATATTGAATATACTATCAAAAAACCCCTTACCGCCGCAGAACGCGAACAAATAAACATGAAAAATGAAGCAATATCTAAACAAATACAAGCACTTCCTAAAAAATATAATATAGAACACTTAACACCTGAATATTTACACGGAGAAAAAGAAAATACTTTTCCTAATTATCCTAATGCCACAAACGCAGAGAAAAAAAGAATACAAAAGTATCAAAAAGAACTTAAAAAGCTAGAAGATGAATATATTCCCACTCCCGTGTACAGCACTCCTGATTTTGATTTATGGAACGAAAGCATAACAGGAACTAATAGCGCTTTAGAACGCGTATATCCTGAAGAAATATCCGAAGAAACTCTTCTTGTTCTGAAAACTATTAGAGAATTTTTTACCAGCAATAAGTAAATATAAGAACACTTTCTTATTCTAATCGTAAGTTAGTCAAAATTCAAAGTCATTTTCCTATTTTTGCATAATGAAAAATTTAATTATTACAGGTGGTGCGGGTTTTATTGGGTCTCATGTAGTGCGCCGCTTTGTTACACATTATCCTCACTATAAAATTCATAACGTAGATAAGCTCACTTATGCTGGCAATTTACTCAATCTAACAGACATTGAGTCCTATCCTAATTATTACTTCCATAAAATAGACATTTGCGACACAGAAGCTATCAGAAAGTTAGTGTATGAGTTTGAAATAGATGCTATTATTCATTTAGCCGCAGAAAGTCATGTAGATAGAAGCATATTAGGTCCTAGAGCATTTATAGAAACTAATATTATAGGTACATTTTCTCTTTTAGAAGTTGTGCGTGAAGCGTGGAAGGACAAAAAAAATGTACGTTTTTATCATGTTTCCACAGATGAGGTATATGGGTCTTTGGGTGAAACAGGGATGTTCGTAGAAACTACCCCTTACGACCCAAGAAGTCCATACTCAGCATCTAAGGCGGCGTCTGACCATCTTGTACGCGCTTACGGGCATACATATAACATTCCGTATGTTATTTCTAACTGCTCTAATAACTACGGTTCGCATCAATTTCCTGAAAAACTCATTCCATTATGTATTCAGAACATTCTCAAAAATAAACCTCTACCCATTTACGGCAAGGGTGAGAACATCCGAGATTGGCTTTGGGTCAATGATCACGCGCATGCTATTGATATTATTTTTCATCAAGCAGAGAACGGACAAACTTACAATATTGGCGCACACAATGAGCAGCGCAATATTGAAGTGGTCAAGATGCTCTGCGACGAAGTAGATAGACAAAGAAATATACCCGTAGGTACTTCTCAAAATCTAATTACTTTTGTCAAGGACAGACCTGGACATGATGCTCGGTACGCCATAGATGCTACTAAACTCCAAAAGGATTTAGGCTGGAAACCCTCTGTAACTTTTGAACAAGGGTTATCCCACACAGTGAAGTGGTATTTAGAAAATCAAAGTTGGGTAGAACAAGTAACTTCAGGAGAGTACCAAAAATACTACGAAATACAATATGGAGATAGATAATAGATAAAAAATATCTCTACAACAGCGGACTAGCTGGCAAGTGTAGTACAGTTTTACAAGTTTTGTTGTTTAATTCTTGTCGGAGTTAAGCAAGCAATTTAGTATGGTTAGATTTTTAGTATTTTTTGGGCGTGCCCTTGCCCATACCTCGCTGCGCTTGTATGGGCAAGGACACGCCCAAAAAAACATCAAAAATTGATAACTTACCTCATACTTCACAATAAAGTAATACAAAACCTTTTTATCTACTTTTTATCGCCTGACTTACCACATAATTGCTTCCCCCTATGTAAATTACCTCATTATCTTGAACTTGT
>JANWVE010000231.1 GCA_025057675.1 Bacteroidia bacterium | reverse complement strand
TGCTTCGCTTCGCTCCGCACTGGGCTAACGCCCACCCTCCGCATGCCTCACGCAAAAGCACGAAGGTATACTGAGAGAAGTAAAATAGGGCTTAACCTCGTAAATACTTGAAAATAAACATCAAATAAAGTAAAACAAAGAAATACATGAATAAGGTCAAACATTAAAGCTATAACAAACATAACACATTGCTAATTATTTTAATTAATAGTTTTTATTTTCCGACAAAAAACACTAATATTGTAGCTGTAATCATGTGTTGATTTTACAATGAAAAAAGTTCAAAAACTAATATGATGGAGCATTCAAAAGCCAAAGTTAAACTTTTAGGAAAATATCTTGAAAAATATTTTAACATCATTTGTAATACTGCACACATACAGCAAATACATGTCTATGATTTATTTTGTGGTGAAGGAGTTTACAAAGATGGTAGTGAAGGTAGCCCGATAGTGATACTTAATCAAATAAATAACATTAATCCAATAATTCAAAATAAACTTGGTAATACAATAAAAATACACTGTACCTTTAATGACAATGATCCTAAAAAAGTTGAAAAATTACAAGCTACTATAAAGCAACGAAATTTACACAATTTACATTACGGAGATATTTTTTTTGAAACCAAAGATTACAAGGAGCAATGCGAAATAATTACTCAAAAATTGTCCAAACAAAAAAAATTTGAAAAAACATTTATATTCATAGATCCGTATGGGTATAAACACATCAAAATCAATCAAATTAAATCTTTTATGGTTCACGGTAATGCAGAAGTATTACTATGGTTACCCACACAATTTATGTACAGATTTTCTAATAATGGAACGCCTGAAGCTCTAAAAGATTTTATCAGTGAAATATTTCAAGACTTTAATAAATGGAAATCTACTAACAGTGTATGGGAATTTATTAAACAGTTAAAAGAGGGCTTCAAAAGAAACCTTGATGGAGTTTATGTAGATACATTCACTATTCAGAAAGATCAAAACACTGTATTTTGCTTATTCTTTTTTACTACTCATATTAGAGGTTTTGAGGAAATGTTAGAAACCAAGTGGGAAATAGACACAGAACAGGGTAGAGGGTGGAGTTATATTCAAAGTCAAAGAGGTGAGAGCTTATTCCCTGAAGAAAAGACTAATTCACTTGAAGAATCACTTACAAAATATCTAGAAGGTACTCCCCGCTCAAATGTTGAAATCTACGAATTCACTTTAAGAGAAGGTTTTTTACCTAAGCATACTAATGAAGTTTTTTCAAATTGGCAGAGTAATAACAGGCTAGAAGTAATACCACAAGGGGCTGAGAAAGTTAGAAAAGGTGCTTTTTATATAGCTTACAAATATTATAAGGATAAAAATAAAAAAGTTATATTTCAAATGAGATAATAGTATGCCACAAAGTAGTATAGAATGGACCGAAATGACCTGGAACCCTACTACGGGATGCGATAAAATCTCTGCGGGTTGTAAAAACTGTTATGCAGAGATAATGGCAAAACGGCTAAAAGCTATGGGAGATAAAAAATATCAAAACGGCTTCCAATTAACTTTACATGAGTCAGAACTTGAAAAACCTTACTTATGGAAAAAACCAAGGATGATTTTTGTCAATTCTATGAGTGATTTATTTCATAAGGACATTCCTATTGAATTTATTCAAAAAGTGTTTAAGGTAATGAACGAATGCACTTGGCACACTTTTCAAGTGCTAACCAAACGAGCAGAACTCCTACTACAATACGACCAACAAGGATATTTACAATGGACCAACAATATATGGATGGGCGTTAGTATAGAAAACAATACCGTGTATCATAGAATAGATTGCTTGCGACAAACGAACGCAAAAATTAAATTCCTGTCCTGCGAACCTTTGCTGGGTTCCTTATCAGACATGGATTTGACTAATATAGATTGGGTTATTGTAGGCGGAGAAAGCGGCCCTAATGCAAGACCTATACAAGAAAAATGGGTACTAGAAATTAAAGAACAATGCGAAAAATTAAATATACCGTTCTTCTTTAAACAATGGGGCGGAGTCAATAAAAAGAAAAACGGCAGACTACTACAAGGAAAAACGTACGACCAAATGCCCCAGCTCTTACGCCCGTGATTATATTTAACCATCTACATAACATCCTATGCTTATGTTCAAACACACACCACACAAAACACATACAATAAACCCAAAAACTCAATTCCGCTTCTAAAAAGTATACTTTTCGGAGGAATAAGGAAATAAGCTTATCATAAAATAAATTTACGTTCAAATTCTGTTCCGATTATTCATGTATATTCAATAGATTATGAAAAAAGTAATAAAAATTAGTATATTGCTGACAGTAATGGTCTTATGCACGCTTGCCTGCAAAAAAGAAAAAAAGCAAAGCGAAGATGGCTTTAACCGAAAAGCCATGTTAGAAAATTATGCCAAAAGTTTAATTCGCCCTGCTTATTTGGACTTACAAGCCAAAGTTGAGTTACTTTTAACAGCAGCTACTAATTTTACTCAAAATGTAAATTTGACTAATCTACAAAACTTACAAACTGCTTGGACAGAGGCGTATGTTGCTTTTCAATATGCTAATGCGTACAATTTTGGACCCGCAGGTGAGGAAGGTATCAGAAAAGCTTTGGTAGAAGAAATTGCTACTTTTCCCGTATCTACCACTAAAATAGAGAATGCCATTGCTAACAACAACGCTAATTTTAACGACTTCAACCGAGACGCACGAGGTTTTTTAGCTATTGAGTATCTCATTTTTGACCTAAATGACAACAATAGTGCTATTTTATCTGCGTTTAGCAGCTCTTCAAACCGAAGAGACTTTTTGATAGGTGCCATAAACAACTTAAAGCAGCGTATAGACAACGTTGTTAATGCTTGGAATGGTGCATACTACAACGATTTTATCAATTCTGATGGGAGTAGTGCAGGTTCTAGCACGGCGTTGTTGTACAATGAATTTGTCAAAAGTTTTGA
>JANWVE010000230.1 GCA_025057675.1 Bacteroidia bacterium | reverse complement strand
GGGCGCAGCACCGTTAGCCCGCAGCACGCCGACCTTGTGGGCATACGCGCAGCGTAACGCCCACAAGGACACGCCCAGAAAAAGAGTCTTTTCTATCTGAAAATGCTATAAATCAACTGTAATAGGTGAAATAATCTTTTTATACTTTTGATCTAATACCGAAGCATTTACAAAAATACAATCTCTCTGCTTATGTATACCCCGAGCTTCGTGTATATGCCCAAATACATGCAAACGTAGTGAAGTTAAAGCCTCAAGTACATCTGCCAAGTCTTGGCAACCTACCCGCTTCCCTTTGTGTGTGGTATCTAATATATTTTTAGGGGGGGCGTGAGTAACTAATATACTTGTTTGTAAGGGTATTTTACGCCAGTGATATAAAATTTCTTCTCCTCTTTGCTTACCAAATGCCCAATTCAAGAATCTAGGTGTGTATGGTGAACCCCATACATAAAAGTTTTCAATTTGCACGCCGCTATCCTCTAAATACAGGATATCGGGGCTAATCAAAGAAAGAGCTGCTTCTTTATCAGTTTCAAAGCACTTGTCGTGGTTACCTGCAATAAGAACTTTGTATTTATGTGGTAGTTTTGCATACCAAGTGATAAAATCTTTTACTTCGCATATACTACCTGTCCGAGTGAAATCTCCTGCGTGTATGGCTATATCACCTAATGGAACGGAGATATCGTGGTGGCTGCCATGTGTGTCAGAAAAGCATACTAAACGCATTTTTTTATTTTTTCTTAGCCTTGACTACTTTTTTGATGACAGTTCCTTTCTCAGTATCAGTAGTTGTAGGGACACCTTGTTTTTTACTTTTCTTATTGCTTGCTTTATCTTGTTCTGTTATATTTTGAGAAGTTAATTTTTTTTGCTCTTCATGAGTAGTGGGGTCTTTTTCTTTATCCTTCTTAGGTGGTTTAGGTAGTAGTTTATTTTTATTAGCATCGGAGTAGGACTTTTTTTTCTTACCTATACCTAGCTTTGCACTTATTTTATTCCATTTTGCTTGTATTTTCTCTGTAATTTCAACTACTTTGGCAATATTAAGATGTACCCAGTAATGCTTTTTGTTGTTGAGCATTCCTGCATCCATCGTCATGATTATACCCTTTTCTGATAATTTTTTGAAAGCTCTTTCTATGGGTTTGTATCCTACACAGAAAGCATATTGGTAGTATTGATAATTCGTTAGCATAGGAGTATCTCTGTATTCCCATGTTCCATCTACCATTTGGACAGGCATATACCATAATACAATTCTATGCAGGAGATGGCTAGCTAAAACATGTGCATAATCAGGTTGTGCGCTATGTTTTTCTTCGCCACGAAGAAAAACATACCATCGGCTAGGTACAGAACGTACATCTATACGTGCCAGCTTCTGAAAATGCGGAGGTAGTTCTTCGAAACTTTTAACAATTTTGATGCTATCCTCGGTCGTCATTTTATATTGGTTGTATAATAATTTTTCTTCATTACTACCATTTATTAAAAAGACAAAAAACTTTTTTATTTAATTTTTTTCTCCTCTACCTGAATAACTTCTTTTTCTGTTACAAGACTACCAGCTTTGTTAATAAAAGCGACTATATAGCAGTGTTCAGGTTTCCAGGCGGTATTTAGGGTGTAGGTGTAGTTTTTACTGAAAGTAGTACCTGCATTAGCAATGCCGCCTGTGTTTATTTCATCGCCCCAGGTGCTATTAACTGCTCCTCTTAGCACATGTCTGTGGACATAGTTAGGTATATTCTCAGGGGTTTTGCTATAATCTTTTTGCATACTGATGCAGCTATCTTCGGTGATATATACAGCAAGCTTGTAGTCCCCTACAAGGGTTTTAAGAAACTTGCCCTCTACCTTGATATTAACCTGCCGAGTAGACTCATTATATTGGTTGGTAATTTTAAGTGAAGCATCAGGGGGAGTATTGATGATAGAAGCGATTTTAGATGACCAGTCATCTTTATCTAATGCAGGATGTACGTTATCAAAAGCTTTTCTATTCACAAAGCCTTTGGGCAGTCCTAAGGCGTCAAAAGGACCGAAGGTAACATCTATTTCTTGACCTACGGGTGTTCTGTAATCAGTTACGTATCCATTACCTAAGTCTAGTTTAGCAAAGGAACTTAAATGTACTGCCATAACAACTAATTTTTTTCCGTAAATGTTAGATAGGTTTTGGCTTATTTCGTGGGCGCGTGGGCAGTTTCCGCATTTATGACCCGTAAAGTCTTCTAATAGAACTTTTCTGACAGAGATTGTATCTGTTCCCCCTTCACTGGATAAAGACTCTTTATATGGTTTTTCTACGATATCGCATTCGGTGAGCAGAAAAACAACCGCCAACAAAATAAGTATTGAAATGTTTTTTTTCATTTAGGCAAAGATACAAAAAAATCTAACCAATAAAGCAATTTTTGTCTTTTTGCTACTTTTTTACTTGATAAACTTTCAGAAAAATACTGACTTTTTTCTGGGCGTGTCCCTCGCTAACGCTCGGGTCGGCGTGCTGCGGGCTACGCTAACGCTTCGGTACTTCGCTGCGCTTCGTACTGCTCACGCACCCTCCGCATGCCTCACGCAAGCTGTATTTTGATGTTTTACCTTATTTTTACACATATCTTTGCTTTACCTTGTTTAAGGTTGATTATCAATGATTTACAAAGTTGACATTTTTTATCTTGTGAAGTGTTATTATTTTACCTTGTTTTGTATTGATTTTTAGGTATATACAAGATTGAACCTTGAATAGATGGACTTTTAATAACATTTTAACCCTGAATAAGCAACTTTTACCTTATTTTCAATTGATTTTCAAGTATTTACAAGGTTAAAATTTAGTTTTATCTTGTTTGATATTCATTTTCAGGTACTTACAAGATAAAAGTTTGAATAATAGACTCTGCCGACCTGCTAAGGTCCTTGCGTGAGGCATGCGGAGGGTGGGCGTTAGCCCAGTGCGGAGCGCAGCGTAGCACCGAAGCGTCAGCGTAGCCCGTAGCACGCCGACCTTGTGGGCATACGCGTAGCGTAACGCCCACAAGG
>JANWVE010000022.1 GCA_025057675.1 Bacteroidia bacterium | reverse complement strand
GCACCGTCAGCCCGTAGCACGCCGACCTTGTGGGCATACGCGCAGCGTAACGCCCACAAGGACACGCCCAAAAAATTTTCTCTATCAAATACTCAACATTATTCACTTTCCATATAAGCAGGATTTTTATTTCTTATCTTTGTAATCAAAATTATGTTTTTTGGGGTACTCAAAAAAATTGTCTGGCATTTTTTGTATGCAATCCTGGCGGGTTTCATTCTACTCTTTTTTTTTCTTGTATCGGCAAAATGGTATATACACAACAGTACTAAAAAGCAAATTTTAACTGAAATACAAAAAGTTCCTTATCACAAAGTAGCATTAGTGTTAGGTACAAGCCGCTATCTACGGCATCATATACCTAACCCTTATTTTAACTATCGCATTCAAGCTGCACATGAATTATACCTTGCAGGAAAAGTACACTACATCTTAGTAAGCGGGGATAATACTAGTCCAAATTACAACGAACCCAAAGATATGCAACATGCACTAATGGAAAGAGGTGTACCCAAAGAAAATATCATCATGGACTATGCAGGAATTCACACTCTGGACTCTGTTATTCGCTGTAAAAAGGTCTTCGGTCAAGATAAGTGTATTATTGTATCGCAGGGGTTTCATGTAGCAAGAGCGTTGTTTATAGCTAATCATTCAAGCATGAAATGTGTGGGTTATGCAGCCCAAGATGTCTCTTTAATTAGAGATTACAAAACTCATTTGAGGGAGTATTTTGCCTGCGCCAAAGCTGTTTTAGACATATATGTTTTTCATACGCAACCTAAGTATTTGGGTACTTCCCTACCCATTGATAAACCTATCCAAACTGAAAAAGGAGGATATTGATGATCTTAATTGTAGATAATGAAGACAGCTTTACATACATGTTAGCGGATTACATCAAGCAATGTGCAAATGAAAATGAAGTAAAGATACTTTTTCACTACCAGACAAATTTTATTCAAGACATTCTACCTTATATTAAGGGATTAGTTATTTCTCCAGGACCAGGTAGACCTGAACAAAGTAAAGCAGCGTTTGCTTATCAATATGCTATTCAAAATAATATTGCACTACTAGGCGTATGCTTAGGGCATCAGTGGATAGGATATATCAACAACATGCCGATAGTACATTCGCCTGAACCTTTACATGGTTATACAAGTACTATAATGCACCTTCAAAAAGGAATATTTAAGGATATTCCAAATTTTATTCAAGTAATGCGTTATCATTCTTTAATAGTAAGTGATACATACATTCCCAACCATATAGAAATTACCGCAAAAACTGAGGATGGTTTAATTATGGCTATGCAGTACATAAATAAACCTGTATATAGTGTTCAGTTTCACCCTGAATCAGTACTGACGAACTATGGTTTGAAAATGGTTCAAAACTGGATAGATATTTGTTATCTTGAAAATTGATATTGACTAAGCATAAATCTTTTTTGATGAATTTCTTACTTTCTTTTTGCTTATTTGAGTTTTTAATATTATTTTTGTGTTATAGTTAGTGTGAAAAAAGTGAAAACC
The DNA here is from genome assembly GCA_025057675.1 of Bacteroidia bacterium. Lineage (GTDB taxonomy): Bacteria > Bacteroidota > Bacteroidia > JANWVE01 > JANWVE01 > JANWVE01. Next base: position 23,663 of record JANWVE010000022.1, on the reverse strand, counting down.
TATGAAAAAGTAATATCTGCTTTATTTTGCTTAATCTTGCTTCTGTTCTTGAACAGTTCTGCTCAAACTGTATTTTGGTCTGAAAACTTCAATAACGGTTGTACAGAAGGTTGCTTTGCTAATACGTATGTAGGACCCAATGGTGCTTGGAGCGTGAACAACGCAGGAGGACCCAACGGTGCGGCGCCCAATCAATGGTTTGTAAGCTGTGCAGAAAATAATACAGGAGTAGGAAACTGTAGTACAGGGTGCGGTTCAAACGCTACCCTGCATGTAGGTGCTAATCCAAACTCATTTTGCACCTGTGTTTATTGCACCGCATTAAACGGAGATTGTGGTGCGGCTTATGACGCGTGCGGCTTTGGATTTTGTACCTCAAATAGCCCTGCTACAAGCCGAAGAGCATTCTCTCCTAACATCAACACTATAGGACAAACAGGCATCACTCTTTCTTTTGTTTATATTGAAAATGGAGAAGGAAGTGTTGACAACGCCACAGTGCAGTACAGCACGGACGGTGGATCTACATGGGTAAATTTGACAGACCCTGCAAAAACACCCACGACCTGTACAGGCGGACAGGGAAGATGGACCGCGCTTTCCATAGCTTTACCTGCTGCTTGCGAAAATATTACTACATTAAGAATAGGTTTTGTATGGAACAACAATACAAACAATGTAGGTGCAGAGCCATCTTTTGCTGTGGATGATGTAGAACTAAGTACAGGCTCTAGCCTACCCACTTTATTTGCAAATTTTGCGGTGAAAAATGAACAAGGAAAGAATGTTCTATCTTGGCAAAACCAAGGTACAAAATATGGAACATATTATATTGAGCGTTCTCATGACGGTGAAAATTTTTATACCCTTGCTACTATTGAGAAAGAGTCCATTGCATACACTTACATAGATGAAAACTGCTGGAATGGTAAAAACTTCTATCGTTTGCACTTGCAAGACAAGGATGGTAATTATTACTACTCTCGTACCGAGGATATTGATGTTCAAGGTCTCTCTCGTTTTGAGGTAAATGCTATAAACTACCAAGAGCAAAATATATCTTATTTCATAAATACAGCCGACGTGATGCCATATACACTTAAAATATACGATATGACAGGCAAAATGATGCTCAATGTACAAAACCAGGCACAATTAGGGAAAAATTATTACACACATCAACTTCTTAAACTAAGTAAAGGCATTTACAGGGTAGTATTTATCACTAAAAAATTTACGTTGACTGAAAACATTCTTGTACCTTAACAACTGTGCGTACAAAAATACAGGTTGATGCATAGCTTGGGATTTTTTCTTAAAAAATTAAGATGGATAACAATGATAGAAGCTGATGAGTTGAGGTATTTTGGGCGTGTCCTTGTGGGCGTCACGCTGCGCGTATGCCCACAAGGTCGGCGTGCTGCGGGCTAACGGTGCTGCGCCCCACCCGCCCACTCCCTGGTTGTAGGGTCAAAAGCGTGAGCGAGGGGCTTCGCACCAAGCCTGACGGCTTGCCCTCCGCATGCCTCACGCAGAAAATGCAGCAAGTATATTAAACCTATCTATCGAAATTTTGACCTTGTAAGTACGTGAAAATGACGAAAAAACAAGACAAAATAACAGCAATTGAAACAAGGTAAAAAACTTTAACTTTGTAAATATTTGATAGTCAATGTCGAACAAGGTAAAGCAAATATGTGTATGAAAATAAGGTAAAACGTCAGAATGCAACTTGCGTGAGGCATGCGGAGGGTGCGTGAGCAGTGCGGAGCGCAGCGAAGCACCGAAGCGATAGCGCAGCCCGCAGCACGCCGACCCGAAGCGCAGCGAAGGGACACGCCCAAAAAATAAAAATTAACAAAATGAGATTATCCTTCAACCATTTTACTTTTTACCAAAAGGTAAACCACCTCTCAGAGAACGCCCCGCAGAGTTAAGTTTCATCATGGTTTTCATTACTTTGCGCATCTCTTCAAATTGCTTCAACAACTGATTGACCTGCTGAACCGTAGTACCACTACCCTGTGCAATACGCCTTCTACGACTACCATTGATAATTTCAGGATTTCTGCGTTCTTTAATGGTCATAGAGTTGATAATAGCTTCAATATGCTTGAAGGCATTTTCATCAATTTCTACATTTTTCAAAGCTCGGTTGATACCGGGTAACATTCCTATCAAATCTTTGATAGACCCCATTTTTTTAATTTGTTGCAGTTGAGACATGAAATCTTCAAAATTGAACTCATTTTTGCGGAGTTTTTGTTGTAAGCGTCGTGCTTCTTTTTCGTCGTACTGTTCTTGGACTTTTTCAACAAATTTAACAATATCACCCATGCCCAAGATGCGGCTCGCCATACGACTGGGGTGGAATTCGTCGATAGCATCCATTTTTTCACCGATGCCTATAAATTTAATAGGCTTATTGACGACTGCTCTGATAGATAAAGCCGCTCCGCCACGAGTATCACCGTCTAATTTAGTAAGTACAACACCATGAAAGTCCAGAACTTGATTAAAAGCTTGTGCTGTATTGACCGCATCCTGCCCTGTCATAGCATCTACCACAAAAAGGATTTCACTCGGTCTTATGGCATTTTTGATGGCTTGAATCTCGTTCATCATTTGTTCATCTATGGCTAATCGCCCTGCGGTGTCAATGATAATAGTATCATATCCTTTGGATTTACCATATTCTACCCCCCTTTGAGCGATACCTACTGCGTCTTTGACATCATTTTCAGCGTATACTTCTACTTCAATTTGTTGTCCGAGAGTTTTGAGCTGGTCAATTGCGGCAGGTCTATACACGTCACAAGCAACGAGTAAAGGCTTTTTACCTCGTTTAGACTTCAAAAAATTAGCTAACTTACCTGAGAAAGTAGTCTTTCCTGAGCCTTGCAGACCAGACATAAGAATTACAGTAGGAGGAGTAGCCGCAAAGTTGATATCCGCCTTGCTTCCACCCATAAGTGCAGTTAACTCATCATGGCAGATTTTGACCATCATTTTGCCGGGGTCTACGTTAATAAGAATGTCCTGACCTAAAGCCTTTTCTTTAACAGTATCACAGAATGATTTTGCTACCTTGTAATTGACGTCAGCATCTAATAAAGCTCGTCTTACTTCACGCATGGTTTCTGCAATGTTGATTTCAGTGATCTTGCCATGCCCGCGCAAAGTCCTCAATGCGCTTTCAAGTTTATCCGTAAGGTTGCTAAACATGGACATAAACGTATCCTAATAACAGACTTACAAAGGTACAGACTAAATTACCCTTTGTCAAGTAAAGTAGGGCATAAAGATAAGCGTATTTTGAATTACGAATTTATTATAAGGTAAAATATACGAAAGGCATATTTATTTAAGATATTAATTTAATTTGTATATTTGCGAATATACACCTAGTATGCATGTATGCACAAAAATTTATACTTACACCTTGGATTGATATTTTGGTTTTTTTGGACAAGTTTAGACATCAGCATAGCCCAAGATATGTTGAGTGGGAAGTATACAGAGGAGGATGGATTCTGGCAAGAAAAGTATGTACGAAAATCACACACCCCTGAAGCGGAGTGGATGATACGAATAGGAGATATTGATAACTTGGGATTCGGATTTGATAAAAACTATAACCCTTTTTCGGGGGATACTAATCAGTTTCATCCTCCACCTTCTGTTTTTAATCCAAATGAACCCCAAGGGTTAGATATGATTCTCTTACCCACTAGCTTCCGAAAGTTCAATCAACCTTGCATTTATGATGTGTATAGCAGCTATTTTGGTTTTCTTAAAATAAACTACAAAAGGGTAAACTTTCCTATCCAGATACCGCTTAATCTGCCACCTACCATGCCTATACAGAGTGTAAAGCTAATGATTTTTATTGATGATATTCAGAGTAAAGTTTCCTGCAGCAAGTTTGACGTATGGCTTAATCAAAAACCTGCTTATTTTATGGCAGAGGAACTTAAAAAATTAAATCTAAATCAACAAGGTAAATTACTAACTTTTGATATACCACCAAGTTATTTTGAAGTATTTAAGAAAGATACTCTTGAATTGATTATTGATGACATAACCACAGGGGCAGGAGATGGTTTTGCTATTGACTTTATTAAAATTTTAGTCAATCCAAGGATACAAATTTTAGGGGAACTATCTGGGCATGTAACAGAAAAATACACGGGCAAACTTATTGAAAAAGCCATATTAACTACCCAAAATAACATAAAAACAGAAACCAAACAAGGTAAATATGTTCTATCAGGTTTGCCGATAGGTTCTAATGTCATTACAGTATCAGCCCAAAACTACCGTACGGAGACTTTTACGGTTGAGGTTACTAATACACATAAGCAGGTAAATTTTCAACTTACTCAAAGTGTAATCATCAACACGGTATTTCCTGAAATAGGAAATCTTACGGTGGGTTCAAAAATCATACTTAAAAATACTCATTTTGCTCCTAATTCTACACAATTAAAGAAAGAGGTGCATACAGAGTTGGAAAAGTTAGCTGAACTTATGAGAATTAATCCGACTTTGAAGATATGCATCAACGGGCATACGGATAGTGGTATACCGGGTACTCGTGAGGAGCATTTATTGTACTTATCAGAAGGGAGGGCGAGGTCAGTTATGAATTTTCTCATTTCCAAGGGTGTAGAACCGCATAGAATAACATGCAAAGGATACGGTTCTACTAAACCGATTGCAGATAACAAAACCCCTGAAAATCAAGCTAAAAATAGAAGAGTGGAATTTGAAATTATAGACTTTTAGCAAATAGAAGATCTTAATTTTTTACTCTCTCTGTATATCTGTATATTTGCTGATGGGTCTTATGGCTTAACTGAATAAGTTCTCATACTCTTTTGTACTAAGTTTGAAAAATAGTTTCATTTTTTGGGCGTGTCCCTTCGCTGCGCTTCGGGTCGGCGTGCTACGGGCTGACGGTGCTGCGCCCCACCCGCCCACCCCCTGAGCAAGGGTTTAAGCGTGGGCGAGGGGCTTTGCACCGTGCTGACGCACGCCCTCCGCATGCCTCACGCAAGGACGCCGCAAGTATGCTAAATCCACTTATGTAAAAATTAACCTTGTAAGTAGCTGAAAATGAACCTTAAACAAGGTAAAAATACATTTTAACCTTGTAAATTATTGAAAATCCATTGAAAATAAGGTAAAGTTTTGTGAATCAGGGTTAAAGGGTTGCAAAAAGTCTATATATTCAAGGTTTAATCTTGTATATGCTTGAAAATCAATCTTAAACAAGGTAAAATAACACCACTTGAAACAAGGTAAGAAATTTTAACCTTGTAAGCAGTTGATAATCAATCTTAAACAAAGTAAAGCTAACGTATGCCTAAAAATCAGGTAAAACATAGGAATACAACTTGCGTGAGGGATACGGAGCATGCCGTTAGGCAGTGCGCAGCGCAGCGTAGCACCGAAGCGAACGCGTAGTGCGCAGTAGCCCGACCCGAAGCGCAGCGAAGGGACACGCCCAAATTATTTTTTAGACTTAATATAATAATTTGGAAAGTTAACTTAAAGTAAATCTTACTCTTACCCCAAAATTGGTAGCATTAGAGGGAAATTGGTTAGATATAAACGGTTTGAGCATAGTACGGTCATAGAATATTTGAATAGTCAGGCGTTGGTTAATCATATAGTCAATAGAAGGTTTGATGATAATGGTTCTATTTCCTGAGAGTAAAGCACTTTGGTCAGAGTCTAGGGTGCGTTGTCTTACCTTACTATTGCGGTAGGTAATATCTAAACGCATATCTATGTCATTTTTGAGTGCAAGACTGCCACCAAAAAGTTTTATATTTGCTTTTGCACCATTGACGCGGTAACCAAAACCGAGTGTAATATCTCGGTTACGGGTTTCATTGAGTTGATAGCTGTTTAAGTTCAAGGCGAGCGTCCTATCCTGCTTGTAATCAACTCTGGTAGTAATATTGTTTTTCCAGTTCATGTCTATACCTATCAAAGGTGCAAACTGTTCACCAATAGCGACCTGCTGAATAACATACTTGCTGTAAAAATTACCTGTGGTGCTTTCAATTTCGGTAGCACCTTTGTCATTTTCTTTGTAATAAAGGTTATTACTAAAACTGGATATCCCATAAGTGCATCGGTAAGAATGAGTTAGAGCGATGTTATTAAAGCGTTTTTTGAAGAAAGGTAAAGAAGTTAAACCATTGTAATTAACTTGCCAATTAGGTAGAGGTATAGCGGGAAAAGGGGTTAGTGGAAGGCGTTCTGCTTTTTCTCTACCATAGGCACTTCTGAAAGCATAAAGCAGTACATCTTGAGCTTTTTCATCATACTCTTCGGCAAATGTACCGTATTGGTTATAGGTTAAATTTCCTGAACTATTCCCATTTTGTTTGCCTAAGCGCTGTGAAATAATCGAACGGTCTTGACTGAACTGCCTAAAAAATTTGGAGTCAATTTTATCGCCTTCAAAAGCGGAGTTGATAGCAATATAGCTGATATTAAAATTTCCGTTTTGAGTTGGAGTAAAACTTTGAAAACTGAATGTGTTAGTGTCATATCTAAATAGTTCGCTGTTGTTAATAGTATAGTTTCTTGTACCTGATAGATTTACTCTAAATCCTTTGAACAACTGTACAGAAGTTCTGATGTTTAAGTTTTCTGTGGTATTTTGAGTGTACCTAGCTACTACATTTGTTTCTTTAACTAACCAATTGTTTTTTACTGCGGCAGGACGCATATCTACCTGACTGCCGAGTAAAAATTCAGTAAGAGGAGCACTATATTGAGCATCATAACCAAGAAATCTTGTACGAGGAATGTACCCGGGCAATGTTGTAGATTGATTTTTGGTATAGCTGACATCTATATTTTCAATGCTTAAAATAGTACGTAGAATGTATTTTCCTACCTCCTCCCAAGAGAGTTCAATAGGTTCAGGCTTTTTATCTTTATTATCGTTAGTTTGATTGTTGTTTTTGGGATCTTTACCTGAGAAATTATTATTAGTAGGTTTATTCTGTTTAGGTGCGGGATTGAGTATATTTTTCAAAAATTTGGATTTATTGTACAACTTTATCAAGCTGACTTGTCCATTGATTTGATGATTTACACTGTTAGTTATCACATTTCCAAAACGTTCATTACCAAGTGGTGCAGTTGTCCATGTGAAATTAGCATTTCGGGTGTAATTAGCGGAAATAAAATTAAATGGTTTGAATTTGTCAAAGGGTAACTTGTAGTTTAGGGTGATGTTATGGTTGTAGTTTGTATTTCTACCCAATTTTATTAAATTTCTACGAAGGGTATCTCGCTTTTCGTCACTGTCTAGGTAGCCTGTAGGTTCATCAACAAAAGCAGTGTTGGTAGCAGTGAAGTTCAGGGTTAAACTTTTAGTAATATCATATTGTAGAGCATAATTTCGGGTAATAGTGAATGTTTTGTTAAACTGCGGTTGTATATCAGTATTTGCGTCTAGTTTTCGGTTTTTAGTGATGTCAATTGTACGGTTGATGGTCATACCCGAAGTAAAACTCTTGGGTAAAAGAGTAAAATTAAAAGATGATAAAAGGTTGTCAGAACCATTTTTAGACTTTAATTTTTTGAAAGGTTCAATGGACTTAGCGTTTGTGGAATAGGTATACACTAATCCACCCTGATAATGTTCATTAGTGTGAAATTCAATATAAGGGTTTCTGTCATATTGGTCTGTATAAGAGTAGTTAGCCGTCCAATTGTTAATATCCCAAGGTTTGGGCTTTTTTGTAGAGTTTGCGGGTCTATTTTTCTTGATTTGAGTAAAGGCTATGCTTCTGCGTTTATTGTAAGTTTGCGCTGCTTTACGAATAGAGTCTCTTTTTTCAATGGGACTGGCTTCAAGAATAGTGTTAAGTTGTACGTCCGCATTGAGTGGATTAAATCTAGGATTGACCACCATTTCGCCTTGACTGATGAACATAGGCAAGGTTAAATTCCACTTTTTAGGGAAGAGTTTATCTAAATTAACATTGCCATTGATGTCATAGCGGATCGTTTCATTAAAATTACGTTCACTGATTTTTTTCTCGACTCCTGCAAAGCCAATTCCTGAATACCCAGCTGTACCGACAATGGTAGCGAAGTCTGCTAACTTTAAGTTAGCTCGGGCGTTAGCGGCCCAACCTGGTGCCTCGTTAAATTCTGTTACTTGAAGTTCATTAAACCATACTTCTGCACATTTAGGGCTTCCATCTCCACCAGGAATGCGAGGGTTTTCTATTCCAAGCATGATATTTCGGATATTGCTCAAATCAGGTGTGCCTATAACAGTAACATAACCATCGCCTATTTTTACAGTAAAAGGTACATCTTTGGGATGACCTGCTTGGTCCCTCATAGCTTTGGCAAGGTTAAGTTCTTCCATAGCAAAATCAATTCTATCTCGCCACACGTCTATGGGATTAGTATAGTAACCAAAAGGAGTAGGTGTTACATCAATTGCATATTGATAATAGTTATTGGTTAAATCTACACCCATACGTATAAATGCTCTGATATCGCCCTTTTGAATATCAGGTTGACCGATACGAGACTCAGCATGTACCCAAATTCTAATCCTCTTATATTGCCTCAAATCATTCACAACTTGTCTAAATACACCTCGTGAGTCGCCATCTTTAAGATCGCAGACGCGTAAGCTCAAAGCAGTTTCATTTTGCTGATTTTGATTAGGCGCTAAGAAATTGCGTTCTCTTAAAGCATCTGGGGGGATAAGGTAATTAACTGGTGTTCTTTTGCCGTTCTCTTCGATGTTAACAGTACCTAACTCAAACAAGGTAGAAGAGAAATTGTCATCAGGTTTAGGTTCGCCAGGTGCAGTTAGAGGGAGAGTATAGCGTCGCCATTGTCCGCCTACTAGCTGCAAGCGTGCAAAACGGAGCACCACTTGCTTATCAAAACCTTTAAGGTACATACGAATAAATCTCACAGACTTAAAATCTTGAATATTCCCTATTTGAGTACGGTTTTCATCTGTCAAAGGAATACGAAATAGATACCAATTTGCATTAACAGGGGCACCGTTAGGCATATTTGGATTGTTTGAGCTCAATAGGTCAGGAATAGTGATTTTATCCACGATGTAATTGCTTCCTACATTTAAGTCTGCTTTTCTTAAACTTACACGGTATTCGTAATAGTCGTCATTTTGGTCAAGTGTGTTATTTTCATTCATATCTTCACTGTCAGGCAGAGTAGTAGATGAGTTGGGATTTGTACCCTTGGGTTCAGCAGAATTACGTTCTAAACCTGAAAAATAAGCATATCTTGCTAAGACATCATTTCCGCTTAAACTCAAATAGTGATCAAAATTATCTGAACTGGGGTCATTGAATGCAGCCTGATATGCACCTGAGCTGGTTCCAAAATTAGCTGCTAATGTATTTAAGTAGTTTTCAAAAAAAGTACGTTCTTCGGTATCGTTTAGACCATCTAGACCTACATCTTGTTTTTCTCGGGCGTCAGAAGTGTTATCAAATGCGCGAACAACAGGCTTTAATGTCGTTACCTTACCCCAGGCGGTAGTGATGGGAATGTTAGAATTCTGCGTTTGAGAGGTGGGTAAACCATTTTCATATGAAATTTGTCCGTCTTTAAGCACATCTTCCGTCATATTACCAATGTTAATATATAAATCTCCACCATTTTGAGTAAATTTAGTGGGGTCAAAACCTTGAAACGGATCCATTAGCCAAAATTCCATGTACTCGATATTAGAAAATTCAAAGTCTGTGTTAGTGTTAATTGGATATACAATTCCTGCCCAGTTTTGGGTTGGGTTTTTAAGTGTACCATCAGGATTTACATCAGGGTTGTAATTGTAGGGTCCTCGTTGTGTAGGGTCATAGTGAAGATTAAGAATGGGTAGAGGTGCATTTTGACCCGTAGCTAAGTCCCTGTTCGGAAATACCTCTTTTGGAAAGATAGGTCTCACTTCATTGAGAGAAATATCATTATTACCGATACCCGCAATCCGAGTGTCATTGTAAAACGCCGTAGGATCTATGTTGTACCAAGATAATTTCGCTCTTTGATATCCTGTAACTAAGTTATTATTTAGATTAGCATTAGGTAGATTAGCGGGCATGCTTGCTAGCTTCCATCGGGTAGGTGGAATAAGAAGTTCTATTGGAGTTCTTGACCCCTCAAAGTCATCAATATACGAGATACCTTTTTTACCTAATCCGCGCGTGTTGGGGTGCCCAGGACGAAGCTGTGCAAATTCCCCAAAAACATCTAACGAAGAAATTTCTTTTGTACTGATGAGTGGCAATTTATCTATCATCTTAGTCATGAATCGAGACTCGCGCTTGTAAGCTATATCTGTACCCCATATTAAGTTTTTGATGGGTTCGTCACCAATGTTGATGCGATTTGTGATAGGTCTTTCAGACTGTTGTATAGCAGTAGCGCCGATAATAAAATTTTTGTCTACCTTATATTCCCAACGTGTACCGACCAAAGTTCGGTTTTGAATAGCAAAAAGAGAGTTCGTCTCATAACTGACCTTAATTTCCTGCCCTGACGCTAATATACCTTGATTAAGAATTTTTACTTTACCTAACATGTAGTCCACAGTGTAGTCCACGCCTTCTTGCAGCACTGTACCACCTGCCTTGACCTGAACAGAACCTTGTACTACTTGAATAGCATTGAGTGATATTTCTGAACTGGTAGAACTTTTGTAACTCCCTCGCAAAAAAAACTTGTTGAAATTTGCGCCTTGTGTTCGAGCTACAGTCAGGGTGGAGTCGTATAGCATGCGATACACGTAACGCGAAGAGTCTCCTACGCCTGTTTCACCTTTCTGAGCAGCTTCTTTAAACTTTTGTGCCAAATAATCCCCGAAGGGTTCAGTACAAGGAAAGATAATTCGCCCAGAAACAGCATCAATCGTTACATCTTGGATAAAATCAAATTGACCATCTGCTCCTGGCGTATTAACCTGATTAAATTGATCTAAACCAAGTATTTGTAAAAGAGGTATAGTTTTAATGCTATTAGGACCTGTGGGTAAAGTACGTGTGCCTTCACCGCTCCCTCCATCACGATACACAATTTGAAGTTGAAAATTCTCTTTACTTACATTGAATGCATCAATACTATAAATATTTTTCATCATCAAATCCCAGCTGGGTATGCGTGTGTAAGTATTTTGCGAAGATTGTAACATTTTGAGAATAAGATTCTTTGAAGCCCCACCTGTAGCTGCTGCAGGTACATCTTGGGCAAATGTACCTACTTGGTACGTTTGTCCATTGTATGTGTATTGATAAGCCACAGCAAGTACTAAGTTATTGTTGTTAATAGGTGCTTTGAGGGAAATGTACCCTAATTGTGGGTTTAGAGTGTATTCTGAAGGTTGTAGTTGTCTAAAAAAACGCTGCTCAAATTCCAAGGTAGAAAAGCCATTATTGAGCAAGTAATTAGGTGCATTTTGGGGGTCCTGAATAGCATCAATAAAAGCTTGGTTGATTAGTAAATTATTGTGATTTGTTGCAGGTATAGGTACAGTTACGCCAGGAGGTAGAGTAGGACTGACCTTTACCTTGTTATAGATATGTGCAGGGTCAGGTTCGCCTAAATCTAACAGTGCAATACCATCGCGGGGTATAGTAGTGGTTTGTACGTTACCTATACTTGTTACATATACTTCAATTCGTGTAACAAATATAGGCGATTGTATCTGGTTAGTTTGTTTTACTGCGTTATTATATAAATCTCTGAAAAAGTGAGATAAAAAATAATGCTTAAATCCTTCGTATTGGTCGCAGCCCTTTTCGAATGTTTGGGATTGTGCGCCTGCTTGTGCTGTGGCTTCTTGTCTTTTACCTCGCTGTTGAGAAGCTATACCTGTAATCGTCAAACGTCCAAATTGAAGCTGTGTTTTAATCCCGAATAAGTTCTGTCCACCTGTAATTAGCGTACCAGAAAGAGGTAAGCTAACATTCCCTGCTTCTATTTTCTTAATAATATCGTCTTCAAAACCTGTGTATTCTATTTTGAACTGTTGTTCAAAATCAAAAGTGGCTTTGGTATCGTAGCTGACGGTCAATTTAAGTTTCTCCCCAATTTTACCAATGATGTTTAATTGTAGTTGTTGGTCAAAAAGGAACTGACCTTGTCTTTGGGCGCGTACAGGGATGTTGGGATTTTTAATGTTGTTGTATCTTCCTCCAAAGGTCAGAAATATAGTTCCCGAGGGGCGAATATCCACAAAGCTGCCCCCAAAAATTTTATCTAATTTAGACCCTACAAAAAGCGGTGGTATAATTCCTCCTGAAAATTGATTGATGCTGTTAGTACGTTTATTTTGCCAGTAGTTTTTAATAGCCTCTTGTTGTTTGCGTTTCATGAACTCCTCGTAAGAGATATAAGAGTCTTCTCTATATTTCTCATCTCCTACTTTTTGTTTGATAGTAAAACCTTTCAAATCGTCGTCTAATTCATAGTCTGTAGTAATATTAGAGGGTAGAGGAAAGTTCAAGTGTTCATTTTTGTTGTTATTAGGGTTAAGCACATCTCCCTCGTCAGGGTTGAGGGGGAAGCGCGGTTTATCCCCTGTATCTTTAAGTAGTTTATAGTTTTTACGTTCTCCTTTGACCACAGTATATTGCGTAGCTATTCCCAAAAACACAAAGCAGGCAAATAATAAAGACCACAAATGCAGCTTCATACTCAAAATAGAGTTCAAAGATACAATACGTACTTGATTTATTCAAATATGAGTACTTTTTTAGGCTAAGATTACCTCTTATATTTCTGGGCGTGTCCCTTCGCTGCGCTCGGGTCGGGCTACTCCGCACTACGCTTACGCTCGGTGCTACGCTGCGCTTCGCACTGCCTAACGGCATGCTCCGTATCCCTCACGCAAGCTGTATTTTGACTTTTACCTTGTTTTTATGCATACGTTTGCTTTACTTTGTTTGATGTTCATTATAAGGTACTTATAAGGTTAAAATTTTTTACCTTATTTGAAGTATTCTTAATTTACCTTGTTTTACATTGATTTTCAATTATATACAAGGTTAAACCCTGAATGTATGGACTTTATACCACTCTTTAACCCTGAACAATCAGCTTTTACGTTATTTTCAATTGATTTTCAATGATTTACAAGGTTAAATTTTGTTTTTACTTTGTTTAGTGTTCATTTTGAGATACTTACAAGGTTAAAATTTTGAATAATAGATCCTGCCGACCTGCAAAAGTCCTTGCGTGAGGCATGCGAAGGGTGCGTCAGCAGTGCGGAGCGTTAGCGAAGCACCGAAGCGAAGCGCAGCCCGTAGCACGCCGACCTTGTGGGCATACGCGCAGCGTAACGCCCACAAGGACACGCCCAAAAATATGAAGCTAAAGTAGAGAAAATAAAAAACTACACAAAGTAGAAATTTGTTAAAAAGATTTGTAATTCGAGTTGCAAAGTCTTGAATGTTTTACACAAACGCAAGCTTTGCGAAAGGTTAAGTAAAAAGACCTGGCACTATTTTGATTAAAATAGTGGCAGGCGTGTCGTTTTCAAAGGGATTCTTATTGTACAGCTTTAACAATTTGTGCAAATGTATCGGCGTGATGTGCAGCTAAGTGCGCAAGCACCTTACGGTTGATTAAGATATTCTTAGCGCGCAGCTTGCCTATAAACACAGAATAAGACATACCGTGCATTCTAACTGCGGCATTGATTCTCTGTATCCACAAGGAGCGAAAATCTCTTTTCTTGAGTTTTCTGCCCTTGTAGGCATGCTGCATAGCTTTTTCTACTGTGTTTTTAGCAACAGTGTAGACTTTGCTTCTAGCGCCCCAGTATCCGCGGGCAGCTTTCATGATTTTTTTTCGTCTTGCTTTTGAGGCTACTGAATTTACTGAACGTGGCATAATCGTATTAGATTTTTACATGAAGTCAAGCGGCTTACAGATTTACGCACTTTGGTACTTGCTTCACAGTGGGTTGCAAAATTAGATAAAAAACTTAAATTAGCAATAAACGTTTCACTCTATCAATATCTGCTCGGCTTACTTCCACCATTTGACTGAGATGACGCTTACGTTTAGTAGCTTTTTTAGTCAATATATGACGCATATATGCTTTTTTGCGTCTGACTTTTCCAGTTCCTGTAATAGAGAATCGCTTCTTAGACCCTGAGTTTTTCTTTAACTTTGGCATATATATTCAAGATATAAATAGTTTTTTCTCATTTTTTTAGTTTTTCTTAGTTTTGTTCGGCACGAGTATCATAAACATTCTTTTACCTTCTAATTTTGGCTCAATCTCTACTTTGGCATATGCAGCAATCTCTTCCGCAAAACGTTTTAGTAACTCCTCTCCTCTTTCCTTATACACAATACTCCTGCCATGAAATTGTACGTAACATTTAACCTTGTTCCCTTTTTGAATAAACTCAATAGCGTGTTTGAGTTTAAAGGCAAAGTCATGGTCATCTGTATTAGGACCAAAACGAATTTCTTTAACCTCTACCACCTGCTGCTTTTTTTTGAGTTCTTTTTCGCGTTTTTTATGCTCATATTTGAGTTTAGAATAATCAGATATTTTGCATACAGGTGGGTCTGCGTTTGGTGCAATTTCTACCAAATCTAGACCTTCTTGCTGAGCCAAATTTAATGCCTCCTCTAAAGTCATGATTTGGTTAAAACCCTCACCTACCACGCGTACCGTAGGCGCTTGGATTTCCTGATTAGTTCTGTATAATTCTTTATTTTTACCAGAATTATTTTTTTTATTCTCTTCCGTAATCTACTCTCCCTTCTTGAAATTGGACTGCAAAATTGAAAAGTTTGTTTGAAAAAAACAAACAAATACAAAGGAAAATTTTTACCTGAATACACCGTTTATTACTTTTGGAGTATGGCAACGAATGACCTCATACAAAAAAAAATACAAGATTTAGCCGCTTTAATCCATGAGCATAACTATCGTTATTATGTCCTTAACGACCCTATCATATCTGACCAAGAGTTTGACCTTTTGCTCAAAGAGTTAATTACTCTTGAGAAGCAGTATCCTGAATTTATTTTACCTGACTCACCTACACAAAGGGTAGGTTCAGATATTACTAAAAAGTTTCCTACCATAGAGCATGAGGTTCAGATGCTGAGTTTAGATAATACTTATTCTATACAAGAAGTAGTAGAGTTTGATGAACGTGTTCAAAAAGGATTAGAGGGCAATAAGTATGAATATACTTGCGAACTCAAAATTGACGGATTGGCTATTAGCTTGGTATACGAAAATGGTAATTTACTCTACGCAGCTACTCGTGGTGACGGTAAGATAGGCGAAGTAGTAACTAATAATGTAAAAACTATAAAAACTATCCCCCTTCGTTTACAAGGGGATGTCATTCCCTCTTTTGTAGAAGTTAGAGGTGAAGTATATATCTCCAAGACTAATTTTGAAAAAATTAACGAAGAGCGTATCAAGCAAGGTGAAGAGATTTATGCTAATCCCCGCAATTTTGCTTCTGGAAGTCTAAAACTACAAGATCCCCGCGAAGTAGCACGCAGAAAACTAGACTTCTTTCCTTATTTTGTACGCTTAAAAGAAGATGAAAAAAAACTTACAATATCTACCCAATATGAAGGTTTTACGTGGCTTAAAAAGTGGGGGTTTAAGGTTAATCCACATGTACAATTATGCACCTCGCTCAATGAAGTTCAAACTTACCTTCAAGAATGGGAGACTAAGCGCTTTACCCTGGATTATGAAACGGATGGTGTAGTAGTTAAAATCAATAGTTATGCACAGCAGAACATTCTAGGTAATACATCTAAATTCCCAAGGTGGGCGTTTGCATACAAGTACGCCGCACAAAAAGCAGAAACAGTGTTAGAAAGTATTAGTTTTCAGGTTGGACGAACAGGAGTAATTACTCCCGTAGCTAACCTCAAACCTGTGTTATTGGCAGGTACAACTGTAAAAAGGGCTACTCTACACAATGCTCAAGAAATTAAACGCTTAGATCTGCGAATAGGAGATAGCGTTCTTGTAGAAAAAGGCGGAGAAATCATTCCTAAAATTGTGCAAGTAAATCTAAGCAAAAGACCTACTAATGCCCAGCCTTTTGAGTTTATTTCTCATTGTCCTGAGTGTAATACTGCATTGCAAATTAGTCAAACAAGAATACATTATTATTGTCCTAATACCTATCATTGTCGCCCACAAATTATAGGCAGAGTTATACACTTCGTACGCCGTAATGCTATGGATATTCAAGCCATTGGCGAAGAGAAGGTAGCACAGTTTTATGATGCAGGTTTAATTCGCAATCCCGCAGATTTATACAAAATTACGGAAGATGATTTACTTAAATTAGACCGCTTTGGTAAAAAATTAGCAGAAAATGTCCTCAATGGAATACAAAAAAGTAAAACGCAGCCATTTGAACGAGTTTTGTTCGCATTAGGTATTCGTTATGTGGGTGAAACGGTAGCTGTCAAATTAGCTTATCACTTCAAAAGTATAGATGCTTTGTTTAGTGCCACCATTGAGCAGATTAGTCAAATACATGAAATAGGTGAAAAGATTGCCCAGGCAGTAGTAGAAGCATCAAAAGACCCTTATTACATTCAATTAGTAGCAGCGTTAAAGCAAGCAGGTTTACAATTCAGTATAGATGAGAATAAAACAACGCAAAAGATTACTTCTAATAAACTAGAAGGTTTAACCTTGTTAGCCACAGGAAAAATGAAGCACTTTACACGAGAAGGTATAGAAAAGGCTATACGTGATAATGGTGGAAAGGTAGCTACGTCTGTTACTAAAAAACTTTCTTATTTAATTGTAGGTGATGAACCTGGTGAGTCTAAAATTAAGAAAGCTAACGAGTTAAATATTAAAATGATTTCTGAACAAGAGTTTTTGGATATGATTAAGGATTAGAGTTATTTTTTTGGGCGTGTCCCTTCGCTGCGCTTCGGGTCGGGCTACTACGCACTACGCTCACGCTCGGTGCTACGCTCTGCTTCGCACTGCCTAACGGCATGCTCCGTATCCCTCACGCAAACTGCTTTTTGGTGTTTTACCTCATTTGTACAGGTATCTTTGCTTTATCTTGTTTAACATTGATTATCAAATACTTACAAGGTTAAAATTTTTTACCTTATTTCAAGTGGGGTTATTTTACCTTGTTTTACCTTGTTTTACATTCATTTTCGAGTATATACAAGCTTAAACCTTGAATGCACGGACTTCTTACAACCCTTTAACCCTGATTTCCAAAACTTTACCTTATTTTGAATTGATTTTCAATAACTTACAAGGTTAAAATATATTTTTATCTTGTTTAGTATTCATTTTCAGGCACTTACAGGGTAAAACTTTGAATAAATAGCACTTAGCGACCTGCTAAGGTTCTTGCGTGAGGCATGCGGAGGGCGTGCGTCAGCACGGTGCGCAGCGTAGCGAAGCACCGAAGCGATAGCGCAGCCCGTAGCACGCCGACCTTGTGGGCATACGCGCAGCGTAACGCCCACAAGGACACGCCCAAAAAAATAAATTAGTCCGTATATCTAAAAAAAGAATAATTCAACCCTTTTTTTAATCTTTTTGACACGAAACTATCTGAAAAATCCTTACCTTTGCCTCATGGACGCAACTAAAGAAATCACAGATGTCTACAAAACCCTCTTGGAAGAGAATGAAAAATGGTTTCAAGCCTTCATGAGCAGCTACTCCAAAGAACAACAAGAATACTGGACTAAACAGCTGCAACAAACCTTAGAACAAATTGGGGTAAATCTGACTAAAATCCAAAACCAATGGATAAATGTACAAATGCAGTTCTTTCAAGACCAACTCACACTGTGGAACAGCTTTATCACCCGTAATAGTGAAAAATACGTTCCTGTCATTACACCCGACAAAAATGACAAACGCTTTACTGACCCCCAATGGTCTGAAAACCCTATTTTTGATTTTATCAAACAGTCTTATTTGCTTTCCTCACGTTGGCTTTTAGACACTATCAATAGTATAGACCTAACACCCGAGCAGCGTAGAAAAATTACATTTTTTGTCAAACAGTACATAGACGCAATGTCCCCCACTAATTTTGCGGCTACTAATCCAGAGGTCATTCGCTTAGCCATCGAAACGAATGGACAAAGCTTGATAGACGGCTTGAAAAACTTAATGAAAGATATTGAGAAAGGTAGAATTACGATGACCGATGAAAACGCTTTTGAAGTGGGAAAGAACTTAGCCATCACTCCCGGCGCAGTCATTTATGAAAATGAACTCATGCAACTCATTCAGTACTCTCCTACTACTGAAAAAGTTTATGAAATTCCCCTCCTAATTATTCCACCCTGGATAAACAAATACTACATTCTTGATCTACAACCTGAAAACTCTTTCGTACGTCATTGCTTAGATAATGGCTTTACTACGTTTATTATCTCATGGAGAAACATACCCGAAACTATGGGACACATCTCCTGGGAAGACTACATGGATAAAGGCGCACTAACCGCCATGGATATTGTCAGAAAAATCACTAAGTCCGATAAAATTAACACTTTAGGATTCTGTATAGGGGGTACGTTATTAGGTTCTGTTTTGGCAGTGTTAGCTGCGCAAGGTAAAGATTACGTAGAGAGTGCCACATTTTTAACCACCATGTTAGATTTCAGTGATACAGGTGATGTATCGGTTTATGTAGATGAAGCACAAGTTGAGAGAAAAGAAATAGAGCTTGCTGAAAAAGGTATTATGTCAGGTAAAACCATGTCCGATACCTTTTCTCAGCTACGGGCTAATGACTTAATATGGTCGTATGTGGTTAATAACTACTTAAAAGGAAAGACCCCCCCTCCATTTGACCTACTTTATTGGAACAGCGACTCTACAAATTTACCTGTTAAAATGTACACTTATTATCTACGCAACATGTACTTAGAAAATAATTTGCGGAAACCTGCTTGTTTAAGGCTTCTAAATCAGCCGATTGATTTATCTAAAATTACTACACCCTCTTATATTTTAGCCACCGCAGAAGATCACATTGCACCTTGGAAAACTTGCTTTGTAAGCACAGAACTACTTGGAGGTGAAACAGAGTTTGTTTTAGGTGCAAGTGGACATGTTGCGGGGGTTGTTAATCCTGCTAAAAAGAACAAAAGACATTACAATATCAATGGTGAGAAAGGTAAAGGAGCAGAGCATTGGCTCAAAACTTCTCAAAAAGTGGAGGGTAGCTGGTGGAATCATTGGACTCAATGGCTCTCTGCACACGGTGGAGATAAAATACCTGCCCGAACTACTTTAGGTAATGAAGAGTACACTTTTATTGAAGCAGCCCCTGGCAGATATGTCAAGGAGCGGATTCGTTGATTATATTAAGCATTAAGCCTATTTTTACTTACATAAAATTCATCTTAGAAAGTTAGGTTCTTAATTTTTTGGGCGTGTCCTTGTGGGCATACGCGCAGTGTAACGCCCACAAGGGCACGCCCAAAAAAGTAAAATTATTTTTTAGACTTAATGTGATTAGTATTTTGTTTCACTTATCCTTTGTTGAAAGAAATAAAAATATACAAAAAGGTACGCCTCCTTAATGATACGTACCTTTTATTCATGTAAGACTTAACCTGATTTTGTATTTTTCTGTGTAAAGCTATTTAGCTGTCCATCCTCCCTCCATAGGAATAGACGCACCTGTGATTACCTTTGCTTCTTCAGACGCTAAAAATAATGCCATTCCCGCCAAAGACTGAATAGAAACAAACTCCTTTACAGCATGCTGCTCTAACATAATTTTACTTATGACCTCATCTTCAGAAATGCCGTGCAATTTAGCTTGGTCTTTAATCTGACCCTCTACAAGCGGCGTGCGAACATAACCTGGACAAATCGCATTGCAGGTAATATTGTACTCTGCACCTTCTAGTGCAATGGCTTTAGTTAAACCTGTAATACCATGTTTAGAAGCCACATAAGCAGACTTTCCTTTTGAAGCCACTAAACCATGCGCAGACGAGATATTGATGATTCTACCGAATTTGCGTGCTTTCATACCTTTCCATGCAGCTTTGGTAGTGTGAAAGGCAGAACTTAAATTTACACCAATAATTAAGTCCCAACGTTCATTAGGAAAATCCTCAATAGGAGATACGTACTGCACACCTGCACAATTGATAAGCACATCAATATGTCCGAATGTGTCCTCTGTGTCTTTTACTAGTGCGGCAATTTCATCGGGCTTCATCATGTTCGCCCCATTGAACTTTGTTTTAACATTGTATTTTTGAGCTACTTCTTGGGCTATATCTGGACCGTTTTTTTCAAGTCCGTTAAACATGACATTGTACCCTTTTGCGGCAAATTCTTGGGCTATTCCTAGACCTATTCCGCTAGTGCTACCCGTGATTAAAACAACTTTTGTCATAAGCAATTCAAAAGTATGAATTTTGTTTTTACTTTGCGTAACTTTTTACTTAAATTTTTTATTTATTCACTGTAATTAGGGTTATTTTTATCGGAATAGATAGCCAAGTACCTCAGAGGCATGCTTAATTTGAATGATGTTCATACCCTCTAAAATTTCTGGATTTATTTCTTTGAGTATGTCTGCATTATCTGATGGAATGAGCACATTGTATATTTGATTTCGTTTAGCGGCAAGAATTTTTTCTGTCAGACCTCCAATAGGTAGTATTTGTCCCGTGAGGGTGATTTCTCCTGTAAGTGCTACATCATTTCTTACGGGTTTTTGAGTAAAAACAGAGTATAAGACCGTAAATAAACTAATACCTGCTGAGGGTCCGTCTTTGGGTATGGCACCTTCGGGCAAATGGATATGTATTTCTTTGTTCTTAAAGGCTTCCGCAGGAATACCCCAATCCGTAGCGTGTGCCTTTAGAAATGTATAAGCCGTTTGCGCGGACTCCTTCATTATATTACCCATTTGCCCCGTAAAGTAGATTTTACTTTCTCCTTCGCATATCGTGCATTCAATGGGTAATAGTCTTCCCCCTGTACTGGTCCAAGCTAATCCATACACTACACCAATTTTATCCTCGTTCCATTTTGGTACTTCTCTAACTCGTAAAGCGCCTAAATACTGCTCAACATCGTTGTCTGTAATTCGGACAGGTAGTATGTTTTCTTGTTTTTCTTTTGCTTCTAAATGCTTACGAACAACTTTTCGTACAATACTACCAATTTTATGCTCTAAGTTTCTTACGCCTGCTTCTGCGGTATATTCGTTGATAATTTTAAGGACAGCACTCGTGTCAAAAATAATATCTTGCGTACTAAGTCCATTTTCTTTACACTGTTTTGGGATTAAAAACTTGTGTGCAATATGAATTTTCTCATTTTCCGTATATCCTTCTAAATGAATTATCTCCATTCTATCACGTAAGGCTACGGGAATGTCTGTTTCTACGTTAGCCGTAGCAATAAAAAATACGTGAGAAAGGTCATAATCTATTTCTACAAAATGGTCATTGAAAGCATGATTTTGTTCAGGATCGAGTACTTCTAATAAGGCTGCCGCAGGGTCGCCTTTATAGTCCTTACCCAGTTTATCTATCTCATCTAAAACAATCAAAGGATTGATAACTCCTGCACGCTTCATCGCATTGATGATACGCCCTGGCATAGAACCAATATAGGTACGCCTGTGTCCTCGTATTTCCGCTTCATCAGCTATGCCGCCTAGCGCAATACGGACATACTTTTTGTTCAGTGCTTCTGCAATAGACCTACCTAATGAGGTTTTACCCACTCCAGGCGGACCTACTAAACACAAAATTTGTCCCTTAGGGTTACCTGAATTATTCAACACTGCAATGTATTCTAATATTCGTTCTTTTACTTTTTCCAGTCCATAGTGATGGGCATTAAGTACTTCCTGTGCATGTAACAGTCCTAAATTATCCTGTCCCATTTTTGACCATGGAAGATTTGTTAATAACTCAACATAATTAACAATTACCCCATACTCAGGCGACATAGGAGGAATACGCTTTAATTTATCTAACTCGTCGTTACATTTTTGAATTGCTTTTTCAGGCATGCCTGCTTTATCAATCAAGTGGCGAAGCTTGCTAATTTCAGGATTAACATTCTCTTCATCAAATTCTTCTTGTAGTACTCGCAACTGCTCCTGAATGTAGTAGCGTCTTTGACTCTTTTCTACTCCTTTTTCCAACTTCTGCTGAATTTCTCTTTTTATTTTTCCAATTTCTATCTCGTTTTGTAGAAATTGTATAATTAGGTTGTATTGTTCGCTCAAATTGGACTTTTGTAGCAACTCATACTTGGTTTCTATGCTGAGGGGTAGTATATGGGCAATTTGATAAACTATGAACTCGTTCTCACAGCTGGGCTTAAAATCAGGTTGATTTACTTTGTAATCTAATTGTGCGGAAGGTTCTTGAATGGAAGTATATTGTTCAAATAGATCTTTGATGGTACTAATATATGCTTTGTCTTCTTTGGGAGTTATGTCATTTATGATAGGAAGCGATTCGTATTGAGCTGTAATTACTTGTTCTGCTGTATAGTTAAAATTTGTAGCTTCCACTCTTTCTAAAGCTTGCACAACAACTTTGTATAGCCCACTAGGTAAGGTAGCCAAATGTTCTATCTTTGCGGATACTCCTATTTTTCTATTGAAAATCAAGTCAATGATATCCCCAAGCGATGCTTCATCTTCTTTTTTATGTTCCTTGCTGAATTCAGGTACTAAAATAAGTCTAATATGATTTTTTACCTCATGAACTATGTTCACTGCGTTAGCGGAGAAATCTCTTCCTACTAATAAAGGATAAGACGTACCAGGTAAAATAACTGTATCTAATGTGGGTATTACATATCCTGCTTTGGATTTACGTTTAGAGGATTTATCTGTTTTCTGAGATGCATCAGTAACTGACTTTTTAGGCATAAGTGAAAATATCAGGGCTGCAAAGGTAAGTTTTTTTAACAAAATGAGGATAAATATCTGTTTTTTGTTGTATCTTGAGAATAAAAAGTCAGCATAAAGTGAGGTTGTGTTTAATATAAATATATTTACTTTGGGCGTGTCCCTTGCTGCGCTTCGGGTCGGGCTATTTCGCACTACGCTAACGCTCGGTGCTACGCTAAGGCTTCGCACTGCCTAACGGCATGCTCCATAGCCCTCACGCAAGTGGTATTGGGATGTTTTACCTTGTTTTTATACATATCCTTGCTTTACCTTGTTTGATATTCATTATCAAATATTTACATGGTTAAAATTTTTTACCTTGTTTGAATGGCGTCCGTTTTATCTTGTTTGGTGTTCATTTTCAAGCATGTACAAGATTAAACCTTGAATACATGGACTTCTATCTCTTTAACCCTGAATATAAAATTTTTACTTTATTTTATATTGATTTTCAATGATTTACAATATCAAAATACATTTTAACCTTGTTTAGTGTTCATTTTCAGATACTTACAAGATTAAGTTTTATATAAGTGGGATTAGCTTACTTGCCGCTTGCGTGAGGCATGCGAAGGGCGTGCGTTAGCACGGTGCGAAGCCCCTCGCCCATGCTCAAACTCTTGCCCAGGGGGTGGGCGGGTGGGGCGCAGCACCGTTAGCCCGTAGCACGCCGACCTTGTGGGCATA
>JANWVE010000229.1 GCA_025057675.1 Bacteroidia bacterium | reverse complement strand
CTCCGTGTTTTGCAAAATAAGACCTTTTGTGGTAATAGTAAGATTGTAGCTTTCTTGAGTGATAGCAGGATTTTGGGCATATCTTTGAGTAACAAAATACTGAAAGTCCCTTAAATACATATTCAAATTTGCTTGAATATATTTTTCTTTTTCGTTTTCTGAAAGATTTTTGAAGTTAGACTCAATTTCTTTGAGTTTGATTTGAATAGCTTCTTGAAACAAGGGTTCGGCGACGTCATGCTGATTTTGGACTTGATATAACTTAGCCAAAATATTACAGCATTGAGCATAGTCAGGGTGTTCTTTGCCTAGCGCTTTTATACGAACCTCTTTAGCTTCTTTGAATAACTTTTCCGCTTCGGTGTACTTTTTTTGTTCTTTGTATAGCAAACCCAAACTATTACAAGAAGTAGCATAATGGGGGTGATTTTTTCCAAGTAATTTGTCATGAATATCCTTAGCTTCTTTGAATAATTCTTCTGCTTCAGTATATCTTTTTTGGGCTTGGTATAATAAAGCTAAATTAGCACAGTATTTAGCGTAATCAGGGTGGTTCTTACCAAGAGATTTAGCAAAAACCTCCTTGGCTTCTTTGAGTAACAGTTCAGTTTCATCGTATTTGCCCTGAGCTTGGTATAGAGCAGCTAAATTACTACAAGATAGAGCATAATACGGGTGTTCTTTTCCCAGCATTTTGCCGATAACATCTTTGGATTCTTTGTATAACAGTTCCGCTTCAGCGTACTTGCCTTGAGTTTGGTATAACCCTGCCAAGTTGCTACATGAGATAGCATAATCTGGGTGTTCTTTTCCCAATACTCTGGCAAAAGTATTTTTAGTTTCTTTATACAAAAGTTCTGCTTCAGCATATTTGCCGTGAGCTTGGTATAATGCAGCTAAATTATTACAAGAAGTAGCATAATCACGATGTTCCTTTCCCAATACTTTGGCGCGAATTTCTTTGGATTCTTTGTATAACAGTTCTGCTTCGGCATATTTACCTTGAACATGGTATAACAATCCCAATTTATTACAAGAGTTGCTGTATCTGACTCTATCTTTATCTTTTGTCCAGGTGCTGTCTTTTTTGGCGTAGAACTCGCCTTGTTTGTATAAACCCGCTTTATGACAGTCATTAGACAATCTGTTTAATATATTGCTATAATTCGTATCTTTTACTGCAATTTGCTTTTCATACAACTCTAATGCTTTATCTCCCCATTCTATGGCTTTTTTGTACTGCTGTTTTTCTTCATATTTCAAGCAGCTATCGTATGCGCTTTGCCAAGTCTGGGTAAAACTAAATAAGGGCAAAAAAGTTAGAATACAGCAAGCAACTGATTTCATATTTCAAATGTATAAATATTTCAAATGTATAAAAAGTTAAGTTAAAAAGATGATTTTTTTACTTTTGGGCGTGTCCCTCGCTGCGCTCGGGTCGGGCTACTACGCACTACGCGTTCGCTTCGGTGCTACGCACTGCCTAACGGCATGCTCCGTATCCCTCACGCAGCAGCCTTTGGATGTTTTACCTTGTTTTTATACCTACATCTGCTTTACCTTATTTAATCTTGATTATCAAATACTTACAAGGTTAAAGTTTTTTACCTTGTTTGAACTGTGAGCATTTTTATCTTGTTTTATACTCATTTTCAAATACTTACAAGGTTAAACCTTGAATAAATGGAATTTTGATAACATTTTAACCTTGAATACTTTTATCCTGTTTTCAATTGATTTTCAATTGTTTACAAGGTTAAAATGTATTTTCACCTTGTTTAATATTCATTTTCAGGTACTTACAAGGTTATACTTTGAATGAGTGGATTTAGTTTATTGGCCGCTTGCGTGAGGCATGCGGAGGGCGGGCGTTAGCCCAGTGCGAAGCCCCTCGCCCACGCTCTTAACCCCATGACCAGGGGGTAGGCGGGCGGGGCGTAGCACCGTTAGCCCGTAGCACGCCGACCTTGTGGGCATGAGCGCCAGCGTAACGCCCACAAGGACACGCCCAAAAAAACATTAAGAACTTTTTATCACGTATTAGATTAGAGTGATTAGAGCTTTAGGAAGCCTTTTCTATTCTTATGACTTTGTGATTAAACTAAAATCTACACAAAAAATTTTGATATATCAAAAATGCCGTATATTTTTGCTCAATCAATTAAAATCAATTAAAGTCAAGTAAAACTAATTATCAGATAAAAAATGGCACACGAACTTCCACCTTTGCCATACGCATATAATGCGTTAGAGCCGTACATTGATGAGCAAACTATGCGTTTGCATCATGACATTCATCACAAGGCTTATGTAACTGGTCTAAACGCCGCCGAGGAGAAATTAGCTTTAGCTGTTCAAAATGGCGATTTTTCCGCTGTTAAAGCGCTAATGAAAGAAGCTGCTTTTCACGGTTCAGGGCATTTATTACATTGTATTTTTTGGAATAACATGGCGCCCCCAGGTAACGGAGGAGGAGGAGAACCCACAGGCAGCTTAGCAGAAAAAATCAACAAAGATTTTGGTAGCTTCAAAAACTTTAAGTCTTTGTTCACAGCCGCAGCTAATGCAGTAGAAGGGAGTGGGTGGGGAATCCTTGCCCACAGAAAAATAGACGACAAGCTTGTAGTATTACAGTCAGAGAAGCATCAGCAGTTAACTCAATGGGGAGTTACACCTATTCTTGTGTTAGATGTATGGGAACATGCTTATTACCTCAAGTATCAGAATCGTAGAGCAGAATACGTTAATGCTTGGTGGGAAGTAGTGAATTGGTCTAATGTCCAACTGAACTACGACTCTATTTAGATAGAAGGTATCTAGTCCTTTCGACCCGTGCAAAAAATGTCTCGGGTCTTTTTTTTCTTTATTATTAAATTTAATTTATTTGCCAATATGGTTGACATTTTATCTATTATGAATGATATCTGGGGGTATAATGGTGTGAATATCGGGGAATAAAAAACATTTTTCGGGTTGTTGCGAGATATATTTTAATAAGTATTCGTAGTGAAAATGAACATGATACAAAGTTTTTATATCTGCGATACTTAAATCAGGAGTGTTGCGTTCT
>JANWVE010000228.1 GCA_025057675.1 Bacteroidia bacterium | reverse complement strand
GGCGCAGCACCGTTAGCCCGTAGCACGCCGACCTTGTGGGCATGAGCGCCAGCGAAACGCCCACAAGGACACGCCCAAAAAAATAAAACTAACATTCAAAAATAACTTTGTGTAAAGAAAAAATAGAATTATTATGCAATCCTTTTGATGATTACTTGATTTACATAAATTTGAGCTGTGAAAACTTTATTTTATCTTATTCTAATTTATTCTGTTTTATTTATATCTGCTCAAACTTGGCAAAGCGCATACGATAGTTGCTTAAAATATCAAGAAAAGCAGCAATACAAAAAAGCAATAGAATGGGGAGACAAAGCATTAGAACTATACGAAAAACAAATACAGGTAAAAGATACAATGTACAGCAATATATTAAATAAACAAGTAGAAAATTGTTACTATGGAGGCTTTTACTCAAAAGGAGTATTATATGCCCAAAAAGATAGTATCTGGTCAAAAGAAAAAAATGCTCAAAAATATTCAAACGCTTGCAATAACTTAGCCATATTGTACCAACAACAGGGAAAATATATCGAAGCTGAAATTTTGTTAAAAGAGTCCAAACAAATTGATACCAAAATATTAGGCACATACAACTCTGAATATGCTACGGTCTGCGACAATTTAGGACTACTATACCTAGACATGGGTAGATTAACGGAAGCAGAGTGTTTATTTAAGGAATCTATGCAAATTCGTACTAAAATTTTAGGTAAAGAACACATCGATTATGCGACTTCTTGTAATAACTTAGCCTTACTGTACCACATCCAAGCTAAATATTCTGATGCAGAAATTTTATACAAGGAAGCTCAAAAAATACGTGCTAAAAACTTAGGAAAAAAACATCCTCTATATGCATCCTCATGTAATAACTTGGCAGAACTATACAAAGAACAAGGAAGATATGAAGAAGCAGAACAATTATACAAAGAAACAATACAAATTCATTCCAGTGTATTAGGCGAAGACCATCCCGATTATGCTATTTCCTGCAATAACTTAGGCTCTCTTTACCAAGAACAAGGAAAGTATACCGAAGCAGAGATACTGTTCAAAAACGCTAAAGAAATTAGCATGAAAACACTGGGTAAAGAACATCCTCACTACGCCGCTTCTTGCAACAATTTAGCTATTTTGTACGTTAATCAAAAAAAATATATCGAAGCAGAGACCCTATATAAAGAGTCAAAACATATTCTTTCTAAAACAGTAGGTAAAGAACACCCTAATTATGCCTCTGCTTGTAATAGTTTAGGAGAGGTACTTCAAGCGCAAGGTAGATATACCCAAGCAGAATCCTCATACAAAGAAGCAAGAAAAGTATGGGCAAAATCTCTCGGTACATTTCATCCTCACTATGCAAACTCTTGTATCAACATGGCTTCTCTGTATCAAAATCAAGGTAAGTACGAACAAAGTGAATCACTCTACAAAGAAGCTTTATCAATTAAACTCAAAGAAATTCAATCTAACTTCAGAAACCTCTCAGAAAGCGAAAAAGAAAAATATATTCAAGCAAACATCAATCAATATTTTAATAGTTTTCAACTTTTTGTCTTAAAAAGGTACCTCCAAAACCCTGCTATTACTCAAGAAAGCTACAACCTAGTGCTACAAACTAAGGGGCTTATTCTTCAAAGCACAGAAAAAATCAAAAATCGTATCTTTAATAGTCAAAATGAAGAACTTAAAAAACTATATGTAGAATGGAAATTAACCAAAGATAGATATGCCAAGGCAGAAAATATAACAATTAACGAAAGAAAACAAAAGAAAATCAACTTAGACAGCTTAGCACAACAAGCTAATGAATTAGAAAAACAACTTGCCTTAAAAAGCGAGGATTTTGCACACACTTTCGTACCTAAACAAATAACATGGAAAGATATCCAGAAAGTACTTCAAAAGCATCAAGCTGCTATTGAAATTGTACGAGTAAAAGCAAGCAAAGATAAAGATAGTGTAGTCTATTTTGGATTGGTCATCACTAAATGGAGTAAATACCCTGAATTGGTTTTACTACCTTACGGTAATATGTTAGAAAAAGAACTTTTTATCAATTACTACCGCAGCACCCGACATAAAATTATAGACCCATACAGTTACGCAGTGTTTTGGAAACCTTTTGTAAATAAATTCAAAGGTATTAAACAAGTATTTTTTTCTCCTGATGGTATTTATTACAAGATAAATATCGCTACATTGTACAATACCGAGCAAAATAAATACGTTTTTGATGAAATAAAGGTCGTTAACGTAACAAGTACAAAAGACCTTGTAGAACGCCATAAAAGATATGCTAAAAAAAGTTTTTTAGTAGGTAATCCTGTATTTAATCTGGGTATAGATACAAAAGATAATCAAAAGCCGATAGAACAGCGTAGTATTGAGGATCTATCACCATTAGAGGGTGCAGAAAAAGAAGTAAAACAAATTGCTATGTTTTTACCTGATGCCACAACTATCATAGGGATAGATGCAACGGAAGAGTGCCTTAAATCCATTAAAAACCCACGTATTTTACATATTGCTACGCATGGGTATTTCAAAAAAGGTGAGTATCAAAGTTCTACGCAAGCGATGTTAAATGCAGGGCTTTTGTTAGCGGGAGTAGTGGATTATGATAAAATGGAGATGCGTCCATTAGACAGGGAAGATGGAAAATTGACGGCATTTGAAGTGATGAACATGGAGTTAGATAGTACGGAGTTAGTGGTGTTAAGTGCGTGTGAAACAGGATTAGGGCAAGCGAGTAAGGAGGGGGTCTATGGTTTGCAGCGAGCATTTAAGGTAGCAGGGGCGCAGAGTATTATCATGAGTTTGTGGAAAGTAAATGACGAAGCTACACAACTTTTGATGACGAGGTTCTATGAAAATTGGCAAAAGAAGGGTATGACTAAGCGCAAGGCTTTTGAAACCGCACAAAAAGAAATTCGGAAATGGTACAAAGAGCCGTATTATTGGGGGGCTTTTGTGATGATTGAATGAGATTTATTTTTGGGCGTGTCCCTCGCTGCGCTCGGGTCGGCGTGCTACGGGCTATGCTGACGCTTCGGTGCTACGCTACGCTG
>JANWVE010000227.1 GCA_025057675.1 Bacteroidia bacterium | reverse complement strand
TTAGATACACTATCTACAAATTCGTTCAAACTGCGGTAGAGAATATCATTCGTAAAATGGTCGTATTCATCAAAAAGGATATAAATGAGTTTATCTTTGGGATAAAAGTCAAAAAAATACTTCATTTTCTCCTCCGCATCTATTGCATTAAAAACTGTTAGAAATGCGTCTTTATCTAAAACAGAGTACCTCATTTGAAAATTATTTAGACTGCTTTGCACAGAAAGACTAAAACCTTGTTTAGCGCTTTCTTTGTCGCTAGTGTCTATTCCGCTAAAATCGAAGCGTAAAATCCTGTATTGATTATGCAAGGGCGTGGGATTTTTACCAATGTAATACTTACCAAAAAGGTACTCAAATTTGTTAGCTTGATTGATATCATAATAATGTTCTAAAATGGATAACCACAAACTTTTACCAAATTTACGCGGGCGTAAAAAACATACATTTCTCTCTTTGCTTTGCTCTAATTTCTCTATGAACCTGGTTTTATCTACAAATACATACTCATCTCTGACTAATATCTCAAAATTGCTCACTCCGTAAGGAAAAAATACCCTGTTCATAAAGTAAAAATACAAGTATTTATGCGATTGACTTTACAAAATACGGCTTTATCTTGTATGTACTTGATAATAAGCAAGATATGAAATATACAAATAAACTAAAATTTTAACCTTGTTCATGCTTGAAAATGAATGAGTTAAGAGGGTTATTTTGCGTGAGGCATGCGGAGGGCGTGCGTCAGCACGGTGCGGAGCGAAGCGCAGCACCGAAGCGATAGCGTAGCCCGTAGCACGCCGACCTTGCCCACACGAGCATAGCGAGACGTGGGCAAGGACACGCCCAAAAAATATCAAATATCTTAAAACATTTATCTATAACTTGATATTCACAATATCTAAAAGGATAGTATAAACTGTACTCCCGATACTATCAGCAAAAACTCAACTAACAAAATAAAATACTTTTTCTCTAACTTCTGTAACAACTGCTTGCCTACCCAACTACCTAAAATCATAATTACACCCATAAAAACTCCGACAAAAACATCCACAGCATTTATATCAAGCCACCTTTGATAAACCACAGTTTTAACTGCATGCATGACTATAGCTGTGAAAGCTTCACTACCAACATAAGCAGATTTATTTAAATTCAAACTCAAAAAACAAGCCGCACTCAAAGGTCCTGCACTCCCCGCTAAACCCGATAAAAAACCTACTAACCCTCCACCTATTAACATCACCTTGTCCGTAAATAACCCTAAATTAACTCTTGCTCTTCGGTAAATAACAACCCCAATAAGCATACAACCTACTACTTTTTTTATCTCATCTATCTGCACTTTGGCAAAAAGGTAACTCCCTATGATACTCAATGGAATAGCCGTACTCAAAAAATAGAGTATAGGCTGCCAACATAAGTCTTTTCTATTAAACCATACCCGAGCCGCATTCCCAAAGAACTGTGCTAAGGTTAGCACAGGAACTGCGGCTTTTACACCTAAAATAAGGCTGAGAATAGGTAGAAGAATTAAAGCCCCGCCAAATCCAGCTACTGCTGATAAGGTCGAAGCCATAAAAGCACTAATCCCCAAAATGATTATTTTTTCAAAGGTCAGAGGGTTAAATTAAAGCGTTATTGTTTCACCAATATTGACGAAGTTCAGTTCTATGCCTGCATTTTTGGCTTTTATCATACATTCTTCCTTATCCACTACAATAAAACCAAATGTGTCATAATGTACAGGAATTACTTTTTTAGCTTGAACAAATTGTGCTGCGGTCAGAGCGTCATCTATATCCATAGTAAAGTTGCTCCCTATGGGTAGGATAGCTGCATCTATCTTATGTCTTTTAGGTATAAGTTGCATATCTAAGGTTAGGGCAGTATCGCCTGAGTAATATAGAGTAAGGTCGGAGAGATTTAGTACAAAACCCATAGGATTACCCCCATAGCTGCCGTCAGGTAGTCCTGAACTATGATGCGCTACCACTGCCTGCACTTTACCGAAAGTAAAGTTCCAAAAACCGCCTGTGTTCATAGGGTGTGTATTAGTTACACCCTGTTTTTGTAGCCATTCATGTATTTCCCAGCTGCATATACACGTAGCACCTGACTGTTGTGCAATAGTTATGGCATCAGCTATGTGGTCTGCATGCCCATGTGAGATGAGAATAAAATTAGGCATGATTGACTTGATATCTATTTTTTGCGCTTGAGGGAGAGGGTTTCCTGAAATGAAAGGGTCAAATAATACTTTCTGACCATTAGTAGTCAGCAAAAAACAGGAATGTCCGAGGTATTGAAATGTAGTTTTCATACCCAAAAATAAGAATTTTTACGAAGACAAATCAAAATGAGCTTATTTTTAGGCTAAATCTTACTATAAAGTATTGATTTTGACTATTTTTTGGTATTTACTTGGACATGACTCTATCGAAACGTTGAGACGTCGGCTGCTACGGGCTGAAAAGAGTGTCTAAAACGTTCAATTATATTAAATCTAGGAACTAATTCCATTTTTGGGCGTGTCCCTCGCTACGCTTCGGGTCGGCGTGCTACGGGCTACGCTATCGCTTCGGTGCTTCGCACTGCTCACGCACCCTCCGCATGCCTCACGCAAAGCAGCTTTTAGGTGTTTTACCTTGTTTTTATATATGCGTTTGCTTTACCTTGTCTAATGTTGATTATCAAATACTTACAAGGTTAAACTTTTTTACCTTGTTTGAACTGATGTTATTTTATCTTGTTTTGCATTCATTTTCAAGTATGTACAAGGTTAAATCTTGAATACATGTACTTCTTGTATCCCCTTTATCTTGATTTTTGAAGTTTTACTTTATTTTGAATTGACTTTCAAATATTTACAAAGTTAAGCTTTGCTTTTACTTTGTTTAGAATTCATTTTCAGGTACTTACAAGGCTAATGTTTAAATAAGTGGACTTAGTTTATTAGCCGCTTGCGTGAGGCATGCGGAGGGTGCGTGAGCAGTGCGAAGCCCCTCGCCTACTCTTTTACTCTTGCCCAGGGGGTGGGCGGGTGGGGCGCAGCACCGTTAGCCCGTAGCACGCCGACCTTGTGGGCA
>JANWVE010000226.1 GCA_025057675.1 Bacteroidia bacterium | reverse complement strand
AGCGCAGCGAAGCACCGAAGCAAAGCGCAGCCCGCAGCACGCCGACCCGAAGCGCAAGCGAGGGACACGCCCAAAAAAACTTAACCGATAAAAACTGATAAGTCCAGATATTATGTCTATATTTACTTTATTTTTTGTGCAATAATCATATTAGCAATTTTATCACCTTCACTCATATTGTATCCCCCTACTAAAAACGGTAAAGGCTTAACACTATTTTTATCTTCATATTTTTGTTTCAAATCCTTCTGAAAACGTACAGCAAACATAGCTATCGGCTTAGTATATGTGCCGTAATAAGCTTTTTTCCAAGTAC
Source organism: Bacteroidia bacterium (assembly GCA_025057675.1). GTDB lineage: Bacteria > Bacteroidota > Bacteroidia > JANWVE01 > JANWVE01 > JANWVE01. Next base: position 2,780 of record JANWVE010000226.1, on the reverse strand, counting down.
TATCAGGAAGATATTTTAGCGGTACGCCAGTATCATCCTGAATAATCCAATCACTTTGGTCAGTAATCATTTTTCTAATCATTGGGAATTGCTCATCTCTATGAAGTAGATACGAAGCCGCTTTGAGATAAGTGGTTACGTTTCCTAAGCTTTTAATGTAAGGTACAAAACCAGGAATCTTTTTCTTCAACCCTTCATCAGAAATGTCCGCAGAGAAATAACGTAACACTTTTAAGGGCTTATCGGGTCCTTTGCTAAATTGAATCTCCACCCCCTGTACTTGTTTATCTGTGCTTTTTTTACCCTTGCTTACTTTACCTTGTTCATTTACATAAATAAACTCTATATTTTCTAATGTATAACCCATTCTACCTAAAAATAGCATCATGACAGGAATAGTACCGTTTAATCCCTGCGCTGATAAATCTACACGCATAGAAGCTGTCTTGAAGAAACCATGCCTCAAAATAGATTGCAAAGAGATTTCCGCTGAACGAAAGAATTTTTCAGGTTCTTTGAACTTCTCTTTGTTGATTTTCACTATTTCTCCAACAGGTTCTAAACCTATCATAATCGTTGTATCTGCATTAGGAAAGAAATAAGCAGCGTGTAAAATGTCAGGTCCCGAAAAAGGATAGAATAAATTGTATTTTTTTTCATTAACTGCTTTAAGTTCTTTACCTCGCCATTCCTCTATCTTTTGTAAGCGTGTATTGTCATACTCTGACCAGTTTTTATCCAGTTTTTTGCTGTAATTATTCCATGCAGATAAAGAATACATAGAAACATCTATGTATTTAGGATTAGCTACTTGAATACCTGCTATATATTTGGCAGTTTCATCAAAAACAGGGTCAAAAGTACGAACCTTATGCTCTTCTTTTTTCTTTTGAGTAGTATCCTGCTTTAAGGTATCTTTTGTTTGTTTTTTACTCTTATGGCTGCAACCACTTGTATAACAGAGTAAGCCGAATCCGCAAAGGATGTATAGAAAGATATACTTTTTCATATTTTTATCCACGTTTTTTGACTTTATTAAGGTAATAAATAATAAATCCTGAAAATACTGTAAGTAACCCTAATTGAGACTCTATGGGTTTGTAAATAAGTCCATATATTAGTACCCAAGTTTCGATAAATAAAAATAAAAGAGGAGTGAATGGATACAAAAAAGTCTTGTATCCTGTGTAATTCAGAGACTTTTGTTTATACCTGGCTATGAATACACCGATAACTGTCATAAATAAAAATAAATTAAGCGTGAAACCAATATAAGTAATAACCTGGTCGAAAGTTGCTGTAAAAATAAAAAATAGGCTAATCAAACCTTGTACAAAAATAGCTACCAAAGGTGTATTATTTCTACGTTTGGATAGAAATCTTAGGATGGCGTAATTTTTACCCATTGCTTCACTCACGCGGGGTCCTACCATAACCATAGCACTGATCGAGGATATTAAAAGCAATGCAATGATAATACTGATGAGTTTTCCCCCTATTTGTCCGAATACGTGTGTAGATGCAATAGCGCCTACTTCTACTTGCCCCTTAATTTCTTGCAAAGGACTGACTTTGATAAATATATAGTTGAGTAAAACGTACAAAATGGTAACTGTTCCTGTACCTATGAGTAGTGCTTTGGGTAGATTTTTTTGTGGGTTTTCTATTTCACCTGCTATGTACGCGGCTGCGTTCCAGCCTGAATAAGAGTAACCTACAAAGTATAATGAAATAGCAAAAGCTGCACTAAAAATGGAAGTATAAGCTTCTGTGTTTAATGAAAAGTTAGCATCTCCTTCGGATTTTGCCCAAAACCCTGCTGCAATGAAAACGCTAATAATAGCGACCTTTAAGGTTGTAAAAACATTTTGAAATCCTTTACCAATTCCAAAATGTACGGCATGTATGATGCTTATTACAAGTACAACACTTGCGGCAAACCCAGATTTAGGTAAAGCAGGATAAAGGTAGCTGACGTATTTACTCATTGCCATAGAAGCAGCGGCTACGGGTGCGGCAAAACCTACTGTTATAGAAACCCAACCTGATAAAAAGCCTATTGCAGGGTGATATATCTGACTTAAATAGTGATACTCTCCGCCTGACCCAGGAAAGCGACTACCTATTTCTCCATACACTAATGCGCCGCACAATGCTACTACGCCTCCTACTATCCACAAAAAAACTAACGCAAAACCTGATTCTATTCCCATAGCTTGGAAACCTATGCTTGTAAAAACGCCTGTACCTATCATGTTGGCAATAATAACTGAAGACGCAGTAAATAAACCTATTTTTTTATCTGAATTTGACATTTATTAAGACGGGGCAAAAATATGGATTTAATTAAACAAAAAACAACGAATTTGAAGATGTTACTAAATCACTTACGGAGAGTAGTTTCAGATTTTAGAGTATATTAGAGTTTATGAACAGAAATTTCTTAAAAAGAGTACACAAATTTACTTTATACTGATTTTCAATGTGTTAGATATAAAAGTACAAAATCAGGCTATTTTTTGTAAAGTGTTGATTATCAGCATGCTTATTTAATAAAAAATCTCTTTAAATCTTGTGTTCATAAAGTCTATTATATGTTTGATTTTGGTATTTTTTTGGGCGTGTCCTTACCCACGGCTCGCTGCGCTCGTGTGGGCAAGGTCGGCGTGCTACGGGCTAACGGTGCTGCGCCCCACCCGCCCACCCCTGGGCAAGAGGAAAAGTGTGGGCGAGGGGCTTCGCACCAAGCCTGACGGCTTGCCCTCCGCATGCCTCACGCA
>JANWVE010000225.1 GCA_025057675.1 Bacteroidia bacterium | reverse complement strand
TTCAACTTTGTAATTATCTGAAAATCAAAACTAAAGAAAGTAAAAAACATACCTTAACGTTGTAAATCCTTGAAAATCAATTCAAAATAAGGTAAAATTTGTAAAATCAGGGTTAAAGGGTCGTATAAAGTCCATGTATTCAAGATTTTATTTTGTAAGTTATTGAAAATGAATACAAAACAAGGTAAAATGAGCGCAGTTCACGCAAAGTAAAAAATTTTAACTTTTTAATTAGTTGATAATCAACACTAAATAAGGTAAAGCAAACGTGTGTGTAAAAACAAGATAAAACATCTAAACGCTGCTGCGTGAGGCATGCGGAGGGTGCGTAAGCAGTGCGAAGCGTAGCGAAGCACCGAAGCGTCAGCGTAGCCCGCAGCACGCCGACCCGAGCGCAGCGAGGGACACGCCCAAAAATCCAAAAATAAAATTATTTTTAGACCCAATATAAACAACTTTTAGAAGTAAGGATAATTTTATACCTTTGCTTAAATCTATTGCTATGGGATTAAAAACCTTGTTTTTGGTATATGGATTAACGGTCAACTTAATCACCTATCTCACGTTCGCATGGGACAAACGCCGTGCTGAAAAAAATAAACGCAGAGTTCCTGAAAAACAATTACATATCTTGACTTTAATCGGAGGTAGTCCAGGGGCTTGGATAGCTATCCTTCGCCTAAGACACAAAAATCGCAAGTTTTCATTTCTTATCATCACAGTTCTGATTACTATTTTGCACGCTGCATTAGGATATGTATTTTTGTTTCACTTTTAATCTGTCTTTATGTCTATCAACAAAGAGATAAAAAGAGTTACTACTTACACCCTGCAAGAAATGAAACGAGCAGGAGTTCCTATCTCAATGCTCACAGCATACGACTATTCTATGGCTAAGATATTAGACAGCACAGGAATTGATGTACTATTAGTAGGGGACTCGGCATCTAACGTTATGGCAGGACACGAAACTACTCTACCCATCACCCTTGACCAAATGATATACCATGCTACTTCGGTCATTCGGGCAATTAAGCGAGCGCTAGTAGTTGTAGATTTACCTTTTGGTAGCTATCAAGGAAATTCCAAAGAAGCACTTAATTCTGCTATCAGGGTTATGAAGGAATCCGGGGCACACGCTATCAAAATGGAAGGCGGACGCTCTATCAAAGAATCTGTGGAAAGAATTTTGAGCGCAGGTATCCCCGTAATGGGACACCTGGGACTTACTCCACAATCTATTTACAAATTTGGCACCTACGAGGTACGCGCACGAGAAGAAGAAGAAGCTAACATGTTATTAGAAGACGCTGTTTTGTTAGAAGAAATAGGATGCTTCGCCATTGTGTTAGAAAAAATCCCCAGCGAATTAGCTAAAAAAGTCCATGAAAGGGTAAAAATTCCACTGATTGGCATAGGCGCAGGCAGATATGTAGACGGACAAGTACTAGTAACACATGATATGCTGGGAATTAATAAAGACTTCGCGCCACGCTTTCTACGCCGCTACTTAGATGCTTATACGCTTATTCATGATGCCGTTAAGCAGTATATTCATGATGTAAAAACCCGAGACTTTCCTAATGAGAAAGAGTCGTATTGAGGTACGAAGATTAAATCATCTGTTACAAACTTTCAAATATGAGGTTAAAAGGCACTTTATTCTATGGTCAAGTGCTGTATTTTTAATTTTTTTCGTATTCGTAGGCTTATTTGCTTATCTTATCATTCCTGATAATAGCCAAAATGCAAACACACAAATCCTTTCATACAGCTTACTTCCTAAACACAGTAAAAGGTTAGTAGCTTATGCAGGGGTAGAAAAAAAAAGCGGTAATATGTGGATAGGATATACATACTCGGGAATGGTTTTACCTGTAAGTGAATACTATCAGCAGTCAGATAAATGGATTATACAATATGCAGGAAAGACAGATACATTACTTAATGTGCATATTAAAGAGTGTTATTTTCGTTGGGGTACGGATAAATACGGACGAGATGTATTAAGCAGAATGCTGCTTAGTGCAAGAACAAGTTTATTGATAGGTTTTTTATCTATGCTTATAGCTACTACTGTGGGGGTAGTTTTGGGTTTATATTCGGGTTATTACGGGGGCTGGATAGAGCGATTTTTATTATGGTTTATCAATGTATTTTGGGCAATACCGAGTTTATTAGTCATTATCGGGATTAGTTTTGCTATGGGTAAGGGATTTAATACTATATTTATAGCATTAGGACTTACCTTGTGGGTATCTACGGCGAGGGCGGTCAGAGGACAGGTATTAGCTATCAAGGAATTAGAATTTATTCAGGCGGCGAGGGCGTTAGCGTATCCTACATACAGGATTTTATACTGGCATATTTTACCGAATTTATGGAGCGTTATCATCGTGTACAGTACGGAAACGTTTGCTAATGCTATTTTAATGGAAGCAGGATTGAGTTTCTTGGGTTTAGGTATACAACCGCCTACTCCTTCTTGGGGAAATATGCTCAAAGAAGGGGTATATTATTTTACTAGTCGTGAGTATGCACATTTAGCTTGGTATCCAGGCGTAGCAATTATGATGGTTGTTTTATGTTTTAATCTTTTAGCCAATGGGCTAAGAGATAGATTAGATGTAAAGTTTAAGTTTTATTAGGTTTTGTAAGTGATTTTACTTTTTGGGCGTGTCCCTCGCTGCGCTCGGGTCGGCGTGCTGCGGGCTGCGCTATCGCTTCGGTGCTTCGCCTCGCTTCGCACCGTGCTATTGCACGCCCTCCGCATGCCTCACGCAAGCTGCATTTTAATGTTTTGCCTTGTTTTTAGACATATCTTTGCTTTACCTTGTTTAACGTTGATTATCAATTATTTATAAGGTTAAGATTTTTTACTTTGTGTGAATTGCGCTCGTTTTACCTTGTTTTGTATTGATTTTCAATTATTTACAAGATTAAACCTTAAATACATGAAATACATGGACTTTACACAGCTCTTTAATCTTCAATACGTAAATTTTACCTTATTTTCAATTGATTTTCAATGACTTACAAGGTTAAGATATGTTTTTTACTTTGTTTAGCTTTGATTTTCAGATAATTACAAAGTTGAG
>JANWVE010000224.1 GCA_025057675.1 Bacteroidia bacterium | reverse complement strand
GCGGCTGCGTCGGAGGAGGTAAGAAAGAGCATGGAGATAGAGGATGAGATTATAGAGAGTTTTAAGATGGTAGAACGGGATAGAGAGAAATTAGCGGAGGAGTTAAAGCAGGAAAAACAACGCGCAGAACAGGAAAAACAACGCGCAGAACAAAAAGAAAAAGAATTAGAACAAGAAAAACAACGAGCAGAACAAGAAAAACAACGAGCAGAACAATTAGAGCAAGATAAAATCAATATAATAAAGGAAATGCTCAAACAAGGTATATCCAAAGAGGTAGTCATGCAGATTGCCAAAGTAGATGAGGCATTTTTAAGAAAACATAATTTGATGTGAGTTGAAATAACACTTAACTTTGTAGATGTTTGAAAATAAATGTAAAAAAGTAAAGGATTTTGCATTTTTTACCTTGTTTGGGGAAGAAATGAAGCCAAGAATTAGGTATAAAACGAGGTAAAACACCAAAATACAGCTTGCGTGAGGGATACGGAGCATGCCGTTAGGCAGTGCGAAGCGTTAGCGAAGCACCGAAGCGTTAGCATAGTGCGTAGTAGCCCGACCCGAGCGTAGCGAGGGACACGCCCAAAAAATAAAGTCTCTTATTATTAGACTGAGTATAAAGTTTAATTTCTATACCATCACTGATGAAATAATTTATTGTTTATCTTTGAACATGATAACCGAAAAAAGAACACAACAGTCTTTTCAAACCTGCGATACATGGAAAAAAGCAGAAGACCTTATCCGAAGCGCAAAATTAGAGAATTACACTCTCACGCAAGTTAGCTACGGAATGGGTATTTTTCACCTGCTCTTTGAAAAAGGTACTGGCTGGGGCGACCAAGTCATTTTTACCAGTAAAGAATTTCCTGACGGAAGTAAAATTACAGATTATCAAGCCAAAGGTTATGCAGTTACAGGAATGTGTGCTTATCCTATCCCCGCAGAATACACCAGTGTATGGATTACCATAATGACACAACAATCAGGATTAAAAGAGCAAAAAATGTTTGTAACTTCCGAATTCCCAGAAAAACGTATTGAAGCCTCTATCGCGGAAGGGTATAAGCCTACCTCATTAGCTTACGGAAATGACTATTGGATACTGATAGTATCCAAAGGCGTAACGCAAGAAGTAGCTTGGTTCAGTACATCAGAACTTAATAGCGCCTTCGTAAAAAGCATTAAAGAGCAAAAATTAGTCATTACAGATTTAGTGTATGGTGCTAACCGTTGGGTGGCTTTTTGCATAAAAGAACCTCGTATTACTATTCAGGAGATAGAAAAATCGGACTACTATCCTGAGGATAGTATCAGAGAATATTGGAAAAATAGTTTTGACATAGCATGGATAAATTACGGTCAGAGTAGTTGGATATCCTCATATATAACTTACAAATCAGAGTCTACCTTAGCGCAAGAGATGATGCATCGCGCCATACAAGAACGCGCACAAGCCGTAGAACAATTTATGAAAGCGTATCAACAAGGAGAGTTTCTGCAAGCCGCGCAAATCTTTGAACAACGATTAGCTAAACTCAATCCTTCCGAAGAGGAACTCTACCACTACCTATGGGCATTGTGGCAGCACCCTAATACCAAAGAAAAAATATGGGATACCCTTAAACAATATATGCCTATTACCCAGTCGCCCCGTTTTAATCTGCTTAAAGGGCATTACGCCGCATGGAAAAAATGGTATGACCTTGCACTCACTTATTATGAAAATACTTCACAAGATGATTACCTCAAAATAAAGCAACTCTTTCAACAGTATAAATCTGCTTTTGAGCGGCAAAATTATGATGAGGTTGTTAAACAGTATCAAGAACTTTTCAAGGACTCTCTTTCTGAAAAATTAGCTTGGGTAGGTGAGTATTATGCTTGGGCTTTGTACCAAACCACGCGTGATGCCTTTGCTGCCGTAGACCAAATCAACAAAATGAAAGAGAAAGTACCTGGGTACAAAGGCTGGGCTACGGTTACAGGACAAATTTACAAGGATGTAGGAATTGCCACTAAAAACTTGCAAATTCTAGATATGGCAATACAGTTTTATCAAGAGGATCCTCAACAAAATCAAAGTCATATAGAGGAGATTAAATCAAAGAAAATAGAGATTGAACATGCTCAATCCACAAGCTCAAGTTCTAATCCTCCTGTAAATAGATAGTTTATTTAAAGGTAGTGCTGTAAAGTATCTGAAAATAAACCTATTAGTCTATTTTAATTTTTTTAGGCGTGTCCTTTTGGGCATGAGCGCAGCGAAACGCCCACAAGGGCACGCCCAAAAAATTTTGACTGACTGTAACAATTTCTACTGTAACCATTACTCTTGAATTTTCGTTAAACACTACAGTTATGAAAATGAAAGCAAAATGCATTTTACCTCTCTTGTTCTTGCTGTTGATTAGCAAAGTAACTTTTGCTCAAATTTTAGATGAGTTTTACTTTGCTAATCAGCTAGCTGCATCTGGGCCTCTTGGAAGTAGGTCTGACGTTGTCAAAGTCATTCAAGATAAAACCACGGGCAATTTTATTGTAGCAGGTACCTATAAAGGGGGCGTTGCACTGGATATCTCTAACCCTCTCAACACTACTTTCTCTATCAGTGTTACATCTGTTCAGTCTTTCGTTGCAATGTATAATTCTAGTGGCAAGTATTTGTGGAGTGCATCAATATACTCTTCACCTACCATTCTTAACGACTCGGTGCTTGTCAGTAGTATAGATGTAGATGACGTGGGAAATATATATGTAGTAGGTAGAGTTAAGGTTGCAAGTGGCGCTGCTATTAGGGTTTCCAGCCCATATACTATAAAAAAATATCTTGGTATTGTTAATCGGGCCGCCTTTTTTACACGTATCAATCCTTACAATCCATCTGATCCTAATCAGTATATAGATGTCATTCCAGCATCTTCCTCTGCAACTGTATTTATTAATGATTGCAAGTTCGTAAAGTTGGGTGGAGTACCTACTTTAATCCTAGCGGGAAAATTCAAAGGTCTAGTAGATCTGAATTTATCCTCTGGATCGGTAGTACACTATAATAGTACAGCAAATACATATTCTGCCTACATAACTGCGATAACTACGTCAAGAGAAGCAAATTCAGGATTT
>JANWVE010000223.1 GCA_025057675.1 Bacteroidia bacterium | reverse complement strand
GTGGGCGGGTGGGGCGCAGCACCGTTAGCCCGTAGCACGCCGACCCGAAGCGCCAGCGAAGGGACACGCCCAAAAAAATATAAAAATCAAGTATAATCACCTATAAATCAAATCGTAACGACCACTCAAGCCGCAAAAAACTTACTTGCCAATACAAAAATTAGTAAAAATATCCGCTAAAATGTCCTCTGTGCTTATATCACCTGTTATCTGACCAAGATAATGTAAAGCATGTTTGATATCTATGCTAATGAGCTCCGTACTAACAGATTGATGAAATAATTCCAAGGCATTTTTTAGATGTATTTGAGTTTTGAAAAGTAGGTCAAAATGACGCTGATTAGTCAAAATTAAGTCGGTTTGAAAATCAGGTAAAAATTGCCTCACTATATTTAGTAAAAGCACTTTAAGCGCAGATATGCCTTGTTTTTCTTTGGCAGATACAAACAAGACAGGAACATTTGAGAAAGACTGTACCTCATTTCGCGGGTACAGGTCTGCTTTATTAGCTAAAATAATCCATTGTGCATTTTTTTTATCTTTTTGATAAACTTGTATGTTTTGATACGCTTGATAGATATCTTCTTCGTACTCACTACCTCGCGGATTAGCACTGCAAACATAAATAATAATCTCCGCTTCTTGAATTTTTTCAAGAGTTCTTTTTACACCGAGTTGTTCAACAATATCTTGCGTAGTTCTCAATCCTGCTGTATCCATGAAACGAAAAGTAATCTCCTCAATAGTGAGGGTATCCTCTATAACATCGCGAGTAGTCCCCGGAATAGGACTTACAATTGCTTTCTCTTCTTCTAACAGCGCATTGAGCAAAGTAGATTTACCCGCATTAGGCTTACCGATAATGACCACAGGAACGCCTTTTTTGAGTGCATTACCGTATCTGAATGAATGTAAAAGCCCTTCTATAAAACTGATGGTATTTTTTAAGATATGAATAAATTGGGTTCTATTAGCAAATTCCACTTCTTCCTCTGCAAAATCTAGTTCTAATTCCATCAATGCAGTAAAGTGAATTAAATCTTGGCGTAGGGCTTTCATTTTTTGAGATAATCCACCTTTCATTTGTTGCCAAGCAATGCGGTGCATAGATGCGTTCTGGGCACTAATTAAATCGGCAATGGCTTCTGCCTGAGTAAGGTCAAACCGCCCATTCCAAAAAGCACGCAAGGTAAACTCCCCTTTTTCTGCTATCCTTGCCCCACTTTCTACTAAAAGAGTTAAAATTTTTTGTGCAATATATGGGCTACCATGCGTAGTAATTTCTACTACATTCTCTGTGGTAAAAGACTTAGGCGCATGAAAAACTGTAATCATAACCTCATCAATTTCCTCTCGTGAACGGTCTAAAATGTAGTTGATCTTCGTGGTATGGCTTTTTTGTTCAGTGATATCTTTTTTTGTAATATTATTCACAATCTCAATAGCTTGCATACCTGAAATACGGATAATATTCAAAGCACCTCCCATGGCTGTAGATATAGCCGCTATGGTATCTCTAGTATAGTACATACTTGCAAATATGCTCATAAATAACGTATTTTGATATATGCAACAATGGCTCTCTCAACTGTATGCCGCATTAGATAATCTCAAAATAGAACAGCAATACCGCGAATTAAAATACTACTCCAAAATTGATTTTATTTCTAATGATTATTTGGGTATAGCTAAATGTAACACTCTCTCTGCTTTAATGAGGGAGGATTTAGATAAAGGTGTTCCTTTGGGAAGTACAGGATCACGTTTATTATCGGGCAATACAGCTTGGCACGAGGATGCCGAAAGTTTCTTCAAAATGTACTTTGACTGCGCCGCTTCACTGATAATGAACTCTGCTTATGATGCGAATGTAGCTGTATTAAGCACGTTACCTAACAGAAATGATATCATTTTATACGATGAAAAAGTGCATGCTAGTATTAAAGAGGGCATGCGTTTGTCTTTTGCAGAGCGTTATGCTGTAAAACACAACGACTGGAATGATTTAGAAAAAAAACTTCAAAAGTACCGTCAGAATAAGAGTTTGAGCAACATTTTTTATGTGTTTGAAACAGTGTATAGCATGGATGGAGATATACCTGCTGTATTCGAATTACTAAAATTAGCACAGAAGTACGAGATAATTTTAATTGCTGATGAAGTTCATGCTTTTGGTGTTTTTGGTCACGAGGGACAAGGTATATTACAGCATTACAATTTACATAATTTTGTACCTGTGCGTATTATGGGTTTTGGTAAAGCCGCAGCTACAAGTGGAGCAGTGATAGCCGTACAAGATGTTGCCATTCAAAAGTATCTCATAAATAAAGCGCGGTCATTTATTTATACCACCGCGGTATCTCCTTTTCAAGTGAGGGTCATGCAAAAATCCGCTGAACTAATAAAAAAATCTACTTATGAGAGAAGCAAACTACATCAAAACATTACTCTTTTTCAAAATTTACTATTAGATTTCTCTATATGTACGCCTATTATTCCGATTGTAACAGGATCTAAGTTGCAAGCCATTTTTGATGCAGTTCAAAAAGCAGGTTTTGATGTTGGTATGGTACGTTCTCCTACTGTACCCAGGGGCAAAGAACGTTTGCGTATCAGTGTCCATACTCACAATTCTGACGATGAAATTAAGCACTTGGTAGAGGTTATTAAGGGTTGTCTGTCTGCATCATTGATTGCAGAGTAGTTTTTTATCCTGTTTTTATTCTGACTTTACTTATCTCAATATGAGTGACATTTTTCAGATGTTTTTTTCAGATACAAAAAAAACTGTACTTTTGTACAGTATGAAAAAAAATATAACTCTCTTTTCTCTGTTGAAAGAGACATTAAGTAAGGCAAACATACAGATTTTTTTAACACTGACAGAAAGTTTTTTAAGAAATAGAGAAAAAATTACGGTCAGAAGTTTGTCCAGATACTGTGGTGAATATAATCTTCGTCCGTTATTTCGTTTTTTTGGGATAGTTCATAATTGGATAGAAATAAGTATTCTTGTGTTCAAGGAAGGATTATATCAGGAAGGGAAAAGGTATCTTATCGCTATATCTGTATATCAGCAGGTGGTATCAGGGATAGCGTTTATGGCATTAAGTCTGATAGATGTAGAGAAACGGAAGTCATACAGCATAGGTCAGGAGCAGA
>JANWVE010000222.1 GCA_025057675.1 Bacteroidia bacterium | reverse complement strand
CAAGATAAAGCAAGATAAAATGGACGCAATTCAAGTAAAGCAAAAAATTTTAACCTCGTAAGTAATTGATAATCAATGTTAAACAAGGTAAAGCAAGGATATGTCTAAAAATAAGATAAAACATCCCAAAACTGCTGCGTGAGGCATGCGAAGGGTGCGTGAGCAGTGCGAAGCGATAGCGCAGCACCGAAGCGACAGCGTAGCCCGCAGCACGCCGACCCGAAGCGCAGCGAAGGGACACGCCCAAAAAAATAATACCTAAATCCTTGACATAAAAACTAATAAGATTTTATGCAAAAAGTACGTACTTTTGCGCTCAATTTATATGCAAAAAATTGTAATCGTAGATTTTGGATCTCAGTACACACAACTCATAGCACGCAGAGTACGAGAACTAAAAGTATATTGTGAGATACATCCCTTTTACGAAGTTCTACATAAAATCAACGAAGATACCAAAGGTATCATATTATCAGGTAGCCCCGCAAGCGTACATCAGTCAAATGCCCCAAACTTAGACCAACAAGTATGGCAAAAAATAGAACATCTACCTACATTAGCAATATGCTATGGTGCACAGCTTATTTGCCATACATACGGCGGTGAAGTACAAAAAGCCTCTCTACGGGAATATGGTAGAGCAAATCTTACACAAATCCGAGATCAAACCTTGTTCAAGGGTATTAGTTCGCAGACACAAGTGTGGATGAGCCACGGAGATAGTATCTTATCTCTGGCACCTTCTTACCAAATCATTGCTTGTACAGAAAATATCCCTGTAGCCGCTTTCAAGCACACAAGCAAACCTATCTACGGAGTGCAATTTCACCCCGAAGTAGTCCACACTGAACAAGGTAGAGAGTTGATTGCTAATTTTTTGTATAATATAGCCCACTGTACCCCCACTTGGACAGCAGAGAATTTTATAGAAAGTAGTATAGAACACATTCAATGGCAAGTAGGTCAGTCTAACAATGTAATTTGTGGCTTATCAGGTGGGGTAGACTCATCAGTAACCGCTACACTCATTCACAAGGCTATTGGCAAAAGATTGCACTGCATTTTCATAGATAATGGTCTACTCCGTAAAAATGAATACCAACAAGTTTTAGAGCAGTATCAAGACTTGGGCTTAAATGTTATTGGCATAGATGCTAAACAACAATTTTACACTGCTTTGAAAGGAATTACGGACCCAGAGCAAAAACGTAAAGTAATAGGTAAAGTATTTATTGAAATCTTTGAAGCAGAGGCTAAAAAAATTCCGAACGTTCGTTTTTTAGCACAGGGGACTATCTACCCCGATGTAATAGAGTCTGTTTCAGTTAAGGGACCCTCGGCTACCATAAAGTCGCATCATAATGTAGGAGGGCTGCCCCAAAGAATGGAATTAGAATTACTTGAACCGCTGCGCAATCTGTTCAAAGACGAAGTAAGAGCATTTGGTAAGCTATTAGGACTATCAGAGGATTTGTTAAATAGACACCCCTTTCCAGGACCTGGTTTAGCTATTCGGATAATAGGAGAGGTAAGCCCACAAAAAGTGAAGTTATTACAAGAAGTAGATGCCATTTTTATAGAGAATTTGAAAAAGTATGATTTATATGATCAAGTTTGGCAGGCGTTTGCTGTATTGCTACCTGTCTATTCCGTGGGAGTTATGGGTGATGAACGAACATACGAGCAGGTGGCTTGCTTGCGTGCGGTTACAAGTGTAGATGGTATGACCGCAGACTGGGCAACATTACCGTATCCATTTTTAGCTAAGGTTTCTAATCAAATTATCAATCAAGTTAAAGGGATAAATAGAGTAGTGTACGATATAAGTTCAAAGCCCCCTGCTACAATTGAATGGGAGTAAAATATCCTGTAACACCTTTATTTTGACATGATTCTACTCAAATCTAACTTATTTTTACAACTTTTTATTTGGTTTTTACAAACTTTGATTTTATTTTTGCTATACAATTAAACCACACATGGGAAAAACCAATAATACCTTTGAAGCTAAATACGAAAGAGCGCAGCTACTCTTAAACTATATTAGCAGCTTTCCCGAGTATCAGCCACCTCGTCAGTGGGAGTCTATTACTGATGTAAGCAATCTATTGAATACAATTGCAGAGGTCAATGCAAAAGAACTAAAACTGCGTACTCAATACAGTGAATTAGCCTCAATGCGGCAAAAGGCATTTCGTACAGCACCTGACTCTTTGCAAAAAACTGTAACGCTTGTATTAAATGCTATCAAAGCCCAATATGGAAACAGATCAAAAGAGTATGACACAATTAACGCCATTGCAAAAACTACCCGTGCAATACACAGAAAAGAAGGACAAGAAAAAATCACTGAACTTTCTTACAATAGCCTCATAGAGTCTTTCAGGAGCATGATTGATGAAATACAGAAATTTTCTGTGTTGTATAATCCCACTGTAGAGCAGGTTACCATAGAAGAGCTAACCAAAAAGCTAAATCAACTCATTGAATTACATACAGAAGTAGAAACCGTATTAGAAAAATTGAATGAAGTAAAGGCACAGCGTCAAGAGCTATACAACGGTAAAAACGGCTTATCTGAACGCATAAAGCGGATTAAGTCTTATATCAAAGTACAGTATGGGGTTAATTCACCCGAGTATGAAGCTATCAAAAGTATCAAAGTTTGACCGTTTTAATGAATATGAAACACTTACCTTAGCACAAGAGTTATTAGGTAAGGTTTTAGTTACTGTACAAGCAGGTTCTATCACTTCGGGGATAATTATAGAAACGGAGGCTTATTTGCACAACGATCCTGCTTGTCATGCATATATGAATAAAAAAACTAAACGCAACTTAGCTATGTTCATGCCTGCGGGGGTTAGCTATGTATATCTTATTTATGGGATGCATTATTGTTTTAATGTAGTTAGTGGTCAGGAGGGGGTAGGGGAAGCAGTCTTAATTCGTGCGCTTAAACCTTTGGAAGGTATAGAAATCATGCAAGAACGTCGAAATCTGACTGATATATCACAACTTTGTAACGGACCAGGTAAGTTATGTCAAGCTATGGGCATTGATATTTCTTGTAATATGCGCTCTCTTCTCTCGGATAATCTCTATATTTTGGATAGGGTAGTCAAAAAAAAAGACATAGTTTGTACTCCTCGTATAGGTATCAGTAAGGGTATGGACTTGCTATATAGATTTTTGTTAAGGTAGTAAAGCGGTACATTCTATTTTATATTAAGTCTAAAAAATAATTTTACTTTTTTGGGCGTGTCCCTTCGCTGCGCTCGGGTCGGCGTGCTGCGGGCTACGCTTTCGCTTCGGTGCTGCGCACTGCT
>JANWVE010000221.1 GCA_025057675.1 Bacteroidia bacterium | reverse complement strand
CTTTGCGTGAGGCATGCGGAGGGCGTGCGTCAGCACGGTGCGGAGCGAAGCGTAGCACCGAAGCGTTAGCGTAGCCCGAAGCACGCCGACCTTGCCCACACGAGCGCAAGCGAAGTGTGGGCAAGGGCACGCCCAAAAAATTAAAAAATTAAAATTTAATTCTATGAAATTATCTGATGGACTTACATAAGATTAAGTTTACTTATTTTTGCTATACTATGGCGTTTGAGATTTACGTAGAAGAGAACCTAAACAAAAATGAAAAATATGCACAGCTGTTACCGCAAATTAAAAGTTTAGTAGAAAATGAAACTGACTTGATTGCAAATTTAGCCAACATCTGCGCTGCTTTGAAATACACTATGAACTTTCTTTGGGTAGGTTTCTACCGTGTGGAAGGAGAAGAGTTAGTATTGAGCGTGTTTCAAGGTCCTGTAGCTTGTACGCGATTTTCTATCCAAAAGGGGGTTTGCGGAGCATGCGTAAGACAAAAACAACCAATTATTGTCCCTAACGTACATCTCTTTGAAGGACACATTGCTTGTAACCACCAAAGTAACTCAGAAATTGTAATTCCTGTCTTAAAAAATGGAACTGTAAGCTGGGTACTGGATATTGATAGTGAGCATTTTGACTGCTTTGACGAAGCTGATGTGTTTTTTTTACAAAAAATTTTGGAGTTGGTATTTTAGCTTTTGAGTAAAATCCGATAAAAAGGTCTGGCTGTTTTGTCTTTACTTTTTAGAGGACAGGGAAATATACAAAAATATTTTTTAGGTTATCCTAAATTTATATTTTTGCAACATGAAAAATTATGTTCGTAATCCAAAAATAGTTATTTTAGTGTTGGTGTGTAACTACATTTACAGTTATAGTGAAATTTTAGCCCAGTGCCTTTTACAAGGTAAGGTCCTAGACCCTCGCCAAAATCCAATTCAATATGCTACTATATATCTTGAACCTAAACTGCAGACTGTATTTAGTGATAGTACGGGGCATTATATTTTCTCAAAACTTGAAAAGGGGGAGTACAAAGTATGGGTTACTAGATTAGGATATTTGAAAATAGAGAAAAACATAAAAATAAATACTGACACTACTATCATTTTTGTACTACAAGAAAATCCTGCATTTACACAAGAAATTGTAGTTTCAGGAACTTTGTACCCTATTTCTAAAACAGATAGTCCTACACCTGTAGAAGTGTATAACCAATCTTTTTTTCAAAGTAATCCCACTACAAATGTATTTGAAGCTTTACAAAACGCTAATGGAGTTCGCCCACAATTAAACTGTAGTGTTTGTGGTACGGGTGATATTCGCGTAAATGGTTTAGAAGGTCCTTACACTATGATTCTTATAGATGGTATGCCAATAGTCAGCGGTTTAGCTGCAGTATATGGGCTTATGGGTATACCAACAGATTTGATAGAAAGAGTAGAAATAATTAAAGGTCCTAACTCTACCTTGTATGGTTCAGAAGCAGTTGGAGGAGTGGTAAATATCATAACTAAATGTGTGGATAAATGTGTAGAGAAAGTCCCTAAGCTAAGCCTACAAGCATTTTCTTCAACTTGGCAAGATTTGAATTTAGATGTGGGTCTCAAAACAAGTTCCAGGTCTAATATTTCGAATTTGGTTGGAATAAGTTATTTTCATTATCAGCGGGTTGATGATAGAAACAAAGATAATTTTACGGATATACCTTTACAAAACAGAATATCGTTATTTGATAAAATAACTTTTGAAAATAAAGCAAGTGATGAGATTTTCACATTGGTTTGTAGATACATTTATGAAGATAGGTGGGGCGGACAAACCCAGTGGCAAAAAAAATATAGAGCTACAGATATTGTATACGGTGAAAGTATATACACCAATCGCGTAGAATGGTTAGGAAATTTGTATTTACCAAGACTAAAAAACAAAGTTAAGCTGCAATTTAGCAGTACCTATCATCATCAAAATAGTGCATACGGAACACTGCTTTTTATAGCAAAGCAAGATATTCATTTTGTCCAATTACTTTATCAAAACCGATTCAAAAAACACTATTTGACATCAGGTACCTCATATCGCTACACATTTTACGATGATAATACTTGGGCTACCCAAGAACATAAAAATGCTTTGATATACAACAAACCCATTTTAACTTCTCTACCAGGTATTTTTTGGCAGGACGAGTGCAAACTTAACACACAAAATACTTTGCTTGTAGGGCTTCGATATGATTTTCATAATCAGCATAAACACATTTTTAGCCCAAGAATAGCATATCAAAGAACCTCTAAAAGCAAAAAGCATACTGTGCGTTCACAAATAGCAAATGGTTTTAGAGTGGTAAATGTCTTTACGGAAGATCATGCTGCACTTTCTGGGGCAAGATCAATAATCATTACTTCTCAATTAAAACCTGAAACTTCATGGAATATTCAAACTCAATATGCGTATAAGAATTACTTGCATGATAGGCACACTCTTAATTTAGAGCTAAATGCATTTTACACTTACTTTGGCAATAAAATTATTCCTGACTACACTAACCCCCAAAAGATAATCTATGACAACCTACGCGGATATGCTGTTTCCAGAGGGATAAACCTCTCCTTTAATATGGTTTACGATTATGGATTATTTTCAAATATAGGCTTTACCTTACAAGATGTGTACATTATAGAGAATCATAAAAAAAAGAAACCTTTGCTAACAGAAACTTATAGTGCTGTATGGACTATTCGCTATCAGCATAGAAAATACGCTTTTACTATAGATTATACAGGAAGTTTATATGGACCAATGAAATTACCTTTACTTAGTCCACTAGACACACGTCCCGAATATTCTCCTGTGTGGACTTTACAAAATATACAATTTTCTAAAAAATGGAAAAAACCAAAAGAATTTGAGGTGTTTGGAGGAGTTAAAAATTTATTGAACTTTGTGCCTCCTGTTTACAGTATTGCACGCCCGCACGATCCATTCAACAAAAATGTACTTTTTGACTCACAGGGAAATGTAGTCCCTACTCCTGATAACCCTCAGGCGCTCACTTTTGACACAAGCTACATTTTCGCTCCTAACCAAGGGCGAAGATTTTTTTTAGGACTTAGAATCGTAATCTAATCCTAAATAGATAAAAAAGCAAAAGTCCTTTCAATATGAGTGACATTTTTTAAGTTCTTAATAGTAGATACAAAAAAAACTGTACTTTTGTACAGTATGAAAAAATAAATGTCTTTTCATTGTTGAAAGACACAGTAAATAAGGCAAACATACGGATTTTTCTGACATTGATAGAAGGTTTTTTAAGAAATAAAGGAAAAATTACGGTCAG
>JANWVE010000220.1 GCA_025057675.1 Bacteroidia bacterium | reverse complement strand
GCTTGCGTGAGGCATGCGGAGGGCAAGCCGTCAGGCTTGGTGCGAAGCCCCTCGCCCACACTTAAACTCATGCCCAGGGGGTGGGCGGGTGGGGCGCAGCACCGTTAGCCCGTAGCACGCCGACCTTGCCCGCATGGCGGAGCGAAATGCGGGCAAGGACACGCCCAAAAAAATTAAAACTTAACCTTGTATATTGTGTGTACTGTCTTCTGTATAAAAGAAAAACAGAAATAGATTTAATACAAAAATACTTATTTTACCAACCATAATATGGGGTATCATATATTGAAACACACTACCCAAAAACGTATCTTCGATATATTACTTGGAACAGTAATTCTTATCATTACACTTCCTGTTCAAATTTTAATCTACATCTTAATTTTGATTACTACATTTGAGAATCCTATTTTTATCCAAGTAAGAGCAGGAAAGAATAACAAACCCTTTTATTGTATAAAATTTAGAACTATGCGCGGTAAAATGATAAACGCAGGTGAAAATGAAAATTATCGCATCACACGTATAGGTAGGGTACTCCGCTTAATAGGTTTAGATGAACTACCCCAACTTTGGAACGTATTATACGGAAATATGAGTTTAGTAGGACCTAGACCTACTTTTTTGTATCAGACGGCCAAATATACCCCCTATCAGGCTCAGCGATTGAAAGTTAAACCAGGCATCACAGGATTAGCGCAAATTAAAGGTAGAAATCGTTTATCTTGGCAGGAACGCATAGAGTATGATATACAATACGTTCAAAATTGGTCTTTGCGCTTAGATATATGGATTTTACTTCAAACGCCATTAGCTATGCTACGCTGGAAAGATGCCTACGGCAAAGAAGGTAAGAACGATAATTTTGAATAGCTAGTTTTTTAATCGAAAAACTGCATAATTTTTATATGCCCAGAAAAACTCCCTAATAAGAATTTTACTTATCATATACACAGGAACGCAAACCGCCATACCTATAATTCCTGCTACAAACGCGCCTGCTAAAATAACAATAAAGATTTCCAAAGGGTGAGCATTAACAGATTTAGAGAATATCAAAGGCTGTGTGATATTTGCGTCAACAAAATGAACTATACCAATCGAAAACACTACTTTTATGAAAATAAGATTAAGCAAATGCGTATCATGATTAGCCACAATCTCCGTAATTTGACTGCCTACATTAAGTAGTAAAGCAAAAAGCCCCGTCATAATCATCCCCAAATAAGGTATAACATTAAAGACACCAAAAAATATCGCTATGATAAGCGCATCACGTAAACCAAAAATAGTGCAAACTATGAAACTCATTAAAGTTACGGATAATGATTGCAAAAATAAGCCATATAGATACCGCCGT
Source organism: Bacteroidia bacterium (assembly GCA_025057675.1). Lineage (GTDB taxonomy): Bacteria > Bacteroidota > Bacteroidia > JANWVE01 > JANWVE01 > JANWVE01. The sequence continues at coordinate 1,997 of JANWVE010000220.1, read as the reverse complement.
AGAAGCAGCTCAGATTTGTTAATAGCATTGATAACAATTTCAAAGTATCGATTAGGGACAAAGTCTAATAGAGCTCTCTTTATTTTTCTGCTGTCATGAAGCATAAAAAAAGTTATGATAGGCACAACAAAAAGGTATAATAATATATCCAAAGTGGTGGTAGCTAATTTTGCCGCTATCTTCTGAATCTCATCTGATGTGATGAAATTATTTATCTTTTTTTCTACAAAGTCTACTAAAAAGCCTTTTTGTCGTGTGATTTTATTGCGAATAGCAAATTTTTCAACTTCTACTAAAGGCTCTTGTACTAATTTGACAAGCGCTTTGCTATTAACCCTACCGAAATTCTCTAACTGATGAGTAACAATCGGGATTAGCAATAAAAACAAAGATGCTAAAAAACAAATTATAAGGCTAAATGAGATAAAAATAGCTATTGAACGCCCAATTCTTGTATTGTAAATATGAATTTCACTGATATAATCTACCAAAGGGTGAAGAATATAAGTAAGCAAAAAAGCAACTAAAAGATATTGAAAAATAACATGAAAGTAAATTATCACAGAAATTATTATAGCCGTTACTAAGGCAATATAAAAATATCGCAGTGCATTTTTAATTACATCCATGAAACAAAAATAAAAAAAGTGTCTTAAAAGCTATGTGGCGGTTTCTTTACTTTTTACATGCCGATGAGTTTTGTTTAGATTTTGATTATGTTCAGTCATTTTCTTTTTACGCTCTCCTTGTTGATAAAAGTAAAAGATGAAACCAAATAAAACACTGAGATAGCATATCAATGAAACGGAGAGGTACCATTTCCAATATATGAAATTGAAAAACAATATATTATATAAAACAGCTGATAAAGCAGCTATACTTGCTAATAGAATAGCCGTACTTTTATCCGTCAGAGCATAAAAAACAAAATGGTGTGTGATATGATCTTTACCTCCTACAAACGGCGAGCATCCACGACTTATACGCTTAAAAGTTACTATGGTAGTATCTATGATGGGAACAATAAATATAATTGCAGGCAAAATAACATTAGCCATATATCCATAGCTACCTTGAAAATGATTTTGCCGCCACAAATACATAATGGCTATTCCTGATAAAAACGCACCTAAAAACTGACTTCCACTATCTCCCATATACAATTTAGAAGGGTTCCAGTTCAAAAGTAAAAACCCAAGTAAGGCGCCCATAACAGATGTAAGGGTAAAAGTTTGTGTATTAAAACCTTGAGTCTCAAAAACAGGTATAAAAATTCCTGCTATCGCTATAAATGCTATGCTTCCTGTAATACCGTCCATGTTGTCTAACATGTTAATAGAATTCATCATGCCCACTACCCAAAAACCTGTGATAAAAATGTCTATCGGTAGTATATTAGTTACCTTCACAATAGAACCTGTTGCTATCATAACAGCAGCACAGAGCAGCTGACCCACAAACTTAGGCAAGGGTTGCAAGTGATAAGCATCATCGTATAAACCCATAAAAAAACCTAACAAAGTAGCGGTTATTATACCTATCCATTGAAGATCAAAAGTGTATTGACTCAAGTACTTTCCTAATAGCATACAAAATAAAGTGGAAAGTACGAAGAGTATAAAAAACGAAACTCCTCCTAATACAGGTTTTTTTCTTGAACCCCAGCGTACCCCTGAATGAGTTTCTTTATCTCGCTTGATATTAACTCTATACTTAACAAAAGTGTTGTTAATTAGATATGAAATAATTCCAGATGTTATAATAACGGCAAAAAAATCAAAAAAGTGGTGGTATAATTTCATAGGAGCAGTAATATAGAAAACTGTCAACGCAAAGATACTAATAAATCTTTATATAAACAGCAAGCTTGATGAGTATATTTAGTTTTTAATATTCTTTTAACTTTTGGATCGTCGCTATTATACTAGAAAGCAAAAGGTTTTGTAGTAAAGATTAGGAAATTTCTAGAAATAGTACAATATTTGCGAAAGTTCAAG
>JANWVE010000021.1 GCA_025057675.1 Bacteroidia bacterium | reverse complement strand
AACACATAAATCACATCACTGTACGCATACAAAGCGGCGGTGCGTGTGCCTTTGGTAATTTGGTTGTTCTGGGTGTATGTCATGTTACAAATATACAAAATTTTAATTTTCAGCTATGAGTTTGGTTTTGTATAAAAATGTTCCCATAAAAGCGGTATTATACTTTCCTGCAAGCCATATTTCTAAATCAGGAGAAACATAAACTATATCACTAAATCTTTTATCTATGGGCATCTGTTGGACCAATTGTTTATTTTTATATATTTCTAATACATCAGCATGGCGATAATTCTCTTTATTTTGGTTTCCTGTCATTATAGTTCTAAATAGCAGATTTTGAGTACTATTATACTTTAATGATAAATTTACAACGGATTGATTTTGTTGTTTGTTTGCATAGAGACAAGTAATACTGTCAGTTCCAAATTTAACTTTTTTGTTATTTTGTATATCAAAAGCATAAATAAAAGGTTCATTACTCGGACTGATATATACAATGTTTTGGATACCGTCAAAATCTATATTCACAATCCGTCTGACATTATTAGGCTGGTAACATATATCTTTTAATACATACTTTGTTTTACCATTTACTTTGTCTAAAAATGTTATTACGGAATAATTACTATCTGTTGATGTTTGGTAAGGTAAGGTAGATAAAAACAACAAACTATCAGTAATAAAAATACCTTTTCTTCCTCTCTCTATCGCTAAATATTTATCCTTTGCAAAAGAAGGTGCTAGTTTTCTTTTTAGTATACCACTTTTGTATATGTAAAAGCATTCGTCATAATTACTCCACACATACACTTCTTCATTTTTAGTATCGTATCCCCATGTATCCAGACGCATAGGTATTTTTTTGTTTCTTTTTTCTTTTCCTGTAGGGCATTCTCTGATTAACCCTTCATAAGTTCTTATGTACTCTCCTTTAATACTGTATTCTATAAGATAAAAAGGACATCCGCAAAAAATTTTATTTCCAATAATTTCAAAAGATGTAACAGGATTAAAGGTTTTAATGAGCAAAGAGTCTTCAATGAGTAACTTGTATTTATGACCAGTTTTAATAGTTTGACTACCAAATAATTTGTTTACTTCCTTACTCATAGCAGCACATAGAACTGCAAATATCAAAACAGTTGTAATTATTATTTTGTTTTTACTCATATTATTGGCTTAATTACAAGACAAATTTAAAGTAGGTACCGTTAAAGCATCACTCATACAACGTACTCCTAAATTTCTGCAAGATGCTCCTACAGGGGGATCGCAAATAGAATAACCAAAATACTCATGATAAACACATGACCATTTATTCTTTGGCTTTAACACATAAATCACATCACTGTACGCATACAAAGCGGCGGTGCGTGTGCCTTTGGTAATTTGGTTGTCCTGGGTGTAGCCAATCAGAAAACCGATTACAGACATATCTACAAATTCATAGACAAAGAGTTTAGGGTCTTGGGTAAAGCGGTCAAACAGGGGTTTGAAAGCAGAGCTGGGAGTGTTGGTCTGGCTTACCCAGTAATCTTTGGCATATCTGCCAATGGCAAAGGCACTCAATAAACGCAGTTTTTGGCTGCTGCTCATCAGGGTGCTGCTGAGAATCAGGTTTTCAAACACTTTGGTTACAGCTATGTATGCGTTGCGGTTGAGGTTACGGGTAAGGTCATAATGGAGTACTACGGTAGCGTATTCAAGGTTGGTAATTTTGTTCTGGGCAAGCAGAACCCCAAGAATACTGTCCGTTTCAGAAAAATAATCTGAGTAGAGGTGGAAAATGGTCTGTGCGCCAAAACGGAAGTTGCTCACAGGGCAGGGAGGGGCATCAGGGGCAAGTACGGTACATACCTGTATGCGGTTATAGATGTTGTTTTCTGTAACGCAGGCGTTCAGGGTGCTGTCGTTTACGTAAACCACGTCAGAAGCAATGTGATTTTTTACAGTATTCAGCACGCCTGCATAATTTGTGCCTGTATAGTCATAAGGATTAGCGGGGTTAGCTACGCTTATGGCAGTTTTGGCATCAGGATTTTCAGCAACAGCCTGCTGTGCCTGTTTTTCTGCATCAGAAAGCCACTGTTTCTCACTTTGGGTAAGAGAAACGCCGTATTCTTTCTGTACCTGTGCGGGAGCAGTATCTTTTTTACTGCAACTCATAAACCCTGTTGTACCTGTGGCAATCATTGCCAACAAAAGTACATAAATTTTTATATTTTTCATAGCCCTGCAAACGTAAAAACAATTTCGTATGTTTCAAAAAAATGATGTTTTTTTTTTTGAAGTGTTTGAAAATGAGGGAGAAAAAATCTGGCGGGTGTTTTGTTGGGTTTAATGAGGAGATTGTTCGCATCTCGCGTGAGGCATGCGGAGGGTGCGCAAGCAGTGCGAAGCACCGAAACGAAGTGTAGCCCGCAGCACGCCGACCTGAACGCAGTGAAGGACACGCCCAAAAACCATTAAAATTTATTGGAAATCCATTCGGTATTTGTATATACGGTATTTCTGTGTTTTATAGCTTATCTGCCAAGAAATCGTATTTTGCATTTATCACAGCTTTTTTCGGGTTATTCTGTATGCCTGAAAGTGCCTGTGATAAATATTCGGATTGTCTGTGTGTATTTTTCTTGAAATATACCCAAAGTTTTTATACCATACAAAATACTTCTCGTCATATTCAGGAAGGCTAAATTCAGGAACGGGTACTGCTCTGCTGTTGTGCTTCAAATTAGCCTGATAAATATCTGAAGAACCTAAACTGTCTGAACTGAAATAAAATGTTCCTGTTTCATAATCAATAAACGGAGACGTTTCGTTGTATTTTGTATTGTAAATAGATAAATTCTTTGATTTGTTCCATCCCTTTTGGTTGTTGTTCCAAGTGCTGTACCATAAATCTGTACCACCTTTGCCCCCCTTTCTGTTAGAAGCAAAATACAGCGTATCCTCGTTTTTACTTAAAAAAAACATAGAGTTCCAGCTGTCTGAAGCATTGATACTGTCAGATAAAAACCTTATGAAAGAAGCTTTGTTTTTTTTGAAGTTATATTTTGCCATTGCAAACTGTGGGTGCATACGTTTAGGATGACTTCTTAAATAGTATAAAGTTTTGGACTTTTTACTGTAAAATGAACTTCCCTCCGTTTCCATAGTAGTTATACCCCCCACAAGTTCACTTGGGGAAATGACTTTTCCATTTTTATCAATTTTGGTTATCCATATATCTTCTGACCTGAGAGTGTCCCGTACAGACGTGTAAAATATATACGGAAACGCAATATGTATCTGATACACCCCCGAAGCCCCCTCACCGGGAGCTAACGGGATAGTATCTATGCTGTACTGGGTCTGTGCCCGTGAATGCAATAAAATAATAAAGCAAAAAGTAAATGAGAATATACATTTATTTAGCGACATATTTTTTAATAAGTTCTTCTATAGCTTGATTAAGTTCTTTATTTAATCCTTTGGGGTCTGGGATTGTTTTAAGGTTAGCAGGTAAACATTCTAAATTCAGGCAACTACCATCAGACCTCACCATGTAACAGTCAGTGCCACCTCCTTGGCTATTCTGACAAAGCAGGGAGGGAGTATCTGTTGAAGGTTTGCAAAAACAAGGTGGAAAAGCTCTACTAAACCACTTATCTATTTCATTATTCAGATAATGAGTGTGCCTAACTTCAATAAACCAAACGGGATTGTTATTTGCATAGTTTTTGTCTTTGGTTGTATATGAAATTGTTCTGTCAGAGTTGATTACCCATGTAGGCATTGCATTTAAATCATGTCTTTGAGAAATCATAATGGTTTTTGGGGTGTTTTTATCCCAGAATGTAGGATTAAATCTTGTAGAGTCATACCAAGGTATGTATATTCTTGGATACAAGTCTTGATTGCCTGCTTTGAAGTGTGTTAATATCTGTTTAATTTTTTTGGCTTTGTTAACAGGTGTTCCAATGCTTAGCAGCCCCTCTTCCATTTTTTTGGTGATGTCTATCTTTTCTTTCTGACATTCTTCCTCTAAAGTTAAAAACATCACTGCATGGATATTATCCACTGCTTTTAACAGTGCTTCTTTTTTGATAATGCTTTTTATTTTAGGTTCTTGTATCAGGGTAGTCATTCCGACGGCAATAAGGTGTAGATTTTCTTTGATTTCCTGTTCATGATTTTCAAAAACAGCGATAACGTCCTGCTTGGCAACACTGCTGTTTTGCGTAGGTATTGCTACCTCTTTCTGCTGTTTCTGACAGCTGACAAACCCTATTGTGCCTGCGGCAATCATTGCCAACAAAAGTACATAAATTTTTATATTTTTCATAGCCCTGCAAACGTAAAAACAATTTCGTATGTTTCAAAAAAATGATGTTTTTTTTTTTGAAGTGTTTGAAAATGAGGGAGAAAAAATCTGGCGGGTGTTTTGTTGGGTTTAATGAGGAGATTGTTCGCATCTCGCGTGAGGCATGCGGAGGGTGCGCAAGCAGTGCGAAGCACCGAAACGAAGTGTAGCCCGTAGCACGCCGACCTTGCCCACACGAGCGCAGCGAGAGGTGGCAAGGGCACGCCCAAAAAAATACCAAAAAATGGTTCAAAATAACAGAATATCCTATTTGCGAGTGTTCATAGCAATAATTTTAGAGCGTTCAAAAGGTCTGCTCATATCAAACAATTTGCGATAAGTATGATGTATTTTACCATCTTTTGCACCCGTAGCTTCCATAACAGAACGCATTTTAGGATTAAAATCACCTACCCAGGAAAGCTCTATCTCTGTATATCCGCGTTTAAGTACAGGTTCAAAAGGTAACATGGATAAACCTACCTCTATACCCATCTGTTGATATTTTGTGCTTACCCCAATAATAGTAACACGCCCCCGGTTCATAATACGTTTTACTTTGAGGTAGTAAATGAATTGCAGTTTTTGCCACCACCCAAACTTACCATTAAATTTTTTAAGAATTTGATTTATATCAGGAATGCAGACAATAAAACCAGCAGGGTTATTATCTACATAAGCGAACCAAATCATAACAGGTTCTATAATAGGTTTGAGTTTTTGAAAAGTTTTTCGAATCTGTTCGGTAGTAACAGGAGTAAAATTTTCATGAAACTGCCATGCATCATTGTATATGGTTACAAAATCCTGTATATACTTTTCTATGTTTTTAAGCTGGATACTTTCAAATTTAACCCGGGGATTATGAGTAACCCGTTGAAGTATTTTTTGCCAACGTTCAGGCAAAGGACGAGTAATATCCAAGTGCTTAGATACCTGTGAGTAAAAAACCTGAAAACCATACGTCTCAAACAAATCTTTGTAATAAGGGAGATGATAATTCATACCATAAGCAGGATGTGTAAATCCTTCTACTAATAGTCCCCACCACATGTCATTCTCACCGAAGTTAATAGGACCGTCCATAGCTTCCATACCCTGTTCCCTTAACCAAGACTGACAGGCATCAAAAAGAGTGTAAGCAGCTTCTAAATCATTGATACATTCAAAAAAACCCATACCTCCCACTTTTAGCCCATTTTGATGTACTTTCTTGTAATTGATAAAAGCAGCTACTCTACCTACTACTTTTTTGTCTGCACTACGGATTAGTATCCATCTTTTAGCACAGCCATGCTCAAAAAAAGTATTTTTTTGTGGATCAAAGATAGACTCTATCTCTACATCCAAAGGACAAACCCAATGCGGATCATCTTTGTATATATATCGGGCAAGGTCTAAAAATTGCTGCTTTTGGACTTCTGAAATAACTTCTTGTAGCTCGTACTTCATAGAGAGAACATAGCAAAGATAAAAACTTACTGCAACATTCTCTTCCTTTTATGCAGTTTTTGTATTATGTAAGAGAGATATTTACAGAGAGTTCTATGGGTTCATACTTATATTTTTCAGGGTTTCCCATCCGTTTAAGATGTCTTATATGAGATTGAATTGCTTTACTGAAGGTAGGAAACTCATAATAAGGAACACCATATTCCTTGCAAGTTTGTTTTAGAATAGGTGCAATTTTAGGATAATGTATATGACAAATATGTGGAAACAAATGATGTTCAACTTGATGATTTAATCCGCCTGTATACCAGTTGAGTATTTTGCTTCGAGGGGCAAAATTCGCTGTGGTTTCAAATTGGTGTTTTGCCCATTCATTTTCTATTTTATTGGTTTCTGGGTTTGGTTCAGGAAAGGAAGTGCCGTCGTACATGTGCGCCATTTGAAAAATGACCGAGAGTACGAAGCCTAATACCAAGTTAATTAGTAAGTAGCAACCTATTACGCCCCATATATTTTGGGTTACATAGATAGGTAAAAAAATGGCGTATCCAAAATAAAGGATCTTAAATACCCATATTGCAATCAAGGTTTTTTTATTTGGGCGGGGTATAGGGTAGTTCATTACTTTGCGCGTGATAGCTTTCTTAAAATCTGCGTAAAATATCCATGAAATAGATAACAGACTGTACAAAAACCAACTGTAAATATGCTGCCATTTATGTATCTTTAAGAGAGGTTGTTGTGTGGTAAGCCGAAGTATTTTGCCGCTATTGACATCATCATCTATCTCTGTGATATTTGTGTAGGTATGATGTACTACGTTATGTTTTGTTTTCCAAAACCAGCTGCTGCCCCCTATTAAATCAAGAGAATAGCTCAGCAGCGTGTTAATGAGTTTATTTTTGGAATAGCTACCGTGTGCAGCATCATGCATGATATTAAATCCTATACCTGCTATTACTAAGCCCATAAGTACGCTTAAAAACACGTTCCAATACCAATCTAATTTACCAAACACTAAAAACCCGTAACAGAATATAAAAAAAGCGATTAAAATAATGGTCTTGAAAACCATCTCCGTATTAGCATTAGGACTGATGTTATTTTCTTTAAAGTACTCTGCTACGCGTTTTTTTAGGGTGGCATGGAACTCCTGCCCGCGGTTATTGAAAGTTATTTTTTTCACTTTGAAATGTATTGAATGAATATTTAAGTTGTCCGCAAAGATAAAATTAAAGTTTGCAGACGCAAAAAAATTATGCTTGTAATTTGTTCAAATTCATGATAGCTTAAAACTTTTTGAGGGATATATGTTTAATTTTTGGGCGTGTCCCTCGCTGCGCTCGGGTCGGTGCATTCCGCACTGCGCTAACGCTCGGTGCTACGCTGCGCTTCGCACTGCCTAACGGCATGCTCCATGCACCTCACGCAAGCAGCCTTTGGATGTTTTACCTTGTTTTTATACATACTCTCGCTTTACCTTTTTTAATGCTCATTATCAAACACTTACAAGTGTTAAAATTTTTTACTTTGTTTGAGATGCTATTATTTTATCTTATTTTTTGCTCATTTTCAAGTACTTACAAGGTTAAGTTTTGAATAAGTGGGCTTAGTCTGATAGCACCTTGCGTGAGGCATGCGGAGGGCGTGCGTTAGCACGGTGCGAAGCCCTCGCCCACACTCAAACTCTTGCCTGGGGGTGGGCGGGTGGGGCGCAGCACCGTTAGCCCGTAGCACGCCGACCTTGTGGGCATGAGCAATAGCGAAACGCCCACAAGGACACGCCCAGAAAAATCTAAACTAAAACAAGAATTATCAGCCCTTAAATTATTCTCTCAACAAGGATAAAACCTCATCAAAAGTAATTCTTAATGATTCTTGCTCTTTGGGATCTATATTTTCACATCGCTTCATAAAAACTTGATGGGGGGTGATCGTTGCTAAATCCACATGAAAATCCATAGTATCCTCAATACCCTGTTCTACATACTGCTTCTCTACTTTAACCGCTAGTATAATTATATTTTCATTTTTGACCATTTCTTTTACCTGCTGAGTAACTTGTAACTCTTTTTTGTCTAAAATAACTGTTATCTCTATCCACAAAGTAGGCTTTTCTGAACTCTGGTGTAAGGTACTTAGTACTTGTTTGATTTCAGCTAATGAACCTCTTATCCGCATCAGCTGGCGGTAGGGAGGGATAGGGATAAAATTAAGTATAGCATCTGAATGAGGTTCGATGTCAACTACAACAATATGTTTTTCTATGTCTAGTTCTGTAAAGCTCAAAGGTATAGGCGAACCTGCATAACGAATATGCTCTGTATTACCTACCTTTTGGGGTTTATGGATATGCCCTAGGGCTATATACTTAAAAGTATCAGGAAAGTGATAGGTTTCTACCTGACCTAAATTCCCAACATGTATCATTTTTTCACTTTCGGAGGTTTGGCTACCTACTGCGAATAAATGTCCTGTGGCTATCACAATAGGAGGGCGAGAGGGTAAATTTTGAATATATTCGTTGATCTTTTGGTAGTGAGCAGCAATAGCTTGTTTTAATCTTTCTGATTTTTCCTCATAACTTTCACCAGCGACAAAATAACGTAAATCTTTGTCCCGCAAAAAGGGTACAGCGCATATTGCTGCTGTGAAGTCGTTTTCTGAATTGCCAAGCAGAATTATTTCGTCTTCAATCTTACCTGTGGTACAGCCGATTACATGTATGTTCAAAGTTTTGAGAATATCCCTGGGTGCATTGAGCAGGCTAGCCGAGTCATGGTTCCCTCCGATAATAATAACACTTTTACAATTTTGTATTTTAGCAACATTAGCTAAAAATTCGTAGTACATCTGTAAGGCATCTTGTGGAGGGTTAGAGGTATCAAAAACATCTCCTGTAATGAGCAGTACATCTACTTGTAATGTTTTTATTTGTTCTAACAACCACTTTAAGAAATGGGCGTGCTCTTCTTTTCTATCCATTCCGTACAGGCGGATACCTAAGTGCCAATCTGATGTATGTAAAAAACGCATATGGATTATTTTGTAAGACAAATATAGTTCTTTGGAGGATACTTTGGGCGTGTCCTTGTGGGCGTTACGCTGCGCGTATGCCCACAAGGTCGGCGTGCTACGGGCTACGCTGACGCTTCGGTGCTTCGCTGCGCTCCGCACTGGGCTAACGCCCACCCTTCGCATGCCTCACGCAAGCAGACTAAACTCATTTACATAAAACTTAATCTTGTAAGTGTTTGAAAATTAAAACTGAACAAGGTAAAAATATATTTTAACCTTGTAATTCATTGAAAACAAACGTAAAACAAAATCAAACATCTGTATCCAGGGTTAAAGGGGCGTGTAAAGTTCATATATTCAAGGTTTAACCTTACAAGTATTTGAAAATAAACATTAAACAAGATAAAGAAAGGATATGTCAAAAAACACGGTAAAACATCCAAAGGCAGCTTGCGTGAGGGATACGGAGCATGCCGTCAGGCAGTGCGTAGCGTAGCACCGAGCGTCAGCGTAGTGCGCAGTAGCCCGACCCGAAGCGCAGCGAGGGACACGCCCAAAAAAATATAACTTATTTAAATGAATTACTAAACTTGGTACAAGTAAAACATTAACGGCTTTTGATATAAAATAAGATATAATTTTGCAGTAATGTTAGAAGTAAAAAATGTGTACAAGCATTATGGTAATTTAGAAATTCTCAAAGACATTCATTTTAAGGTAGAGAAAGGCGAAGTAGTAGCATTGGTAGGTGCATCAGGTGCGGGTAAATCTACCCTTTTACATTTAATTGCAGGTTTAGATAAAGTGGATAAAGGTGAGATACTTTTCGAAGGCAAAACCATACATAATTTATCCGCCAAAGAAATGGCTGCCTATCGCAACCGAATGATAGGATTAGTTTTTCAGTTTCATTATCTTTTGCCCGAATTTACGGCTTTGGAGAATATATGCATTCCTGCAATGATACAAGGTAAAGCAAAACGCGAATATATATCTAAAGCAAAAGAATGGTTAGCTTATTTAGGTTTATCGGAGCGGATGCATCACAAGCCTAATGAGCTGTCAGGGGGAGAGCAGCAGCGGGTAGCTGTGGCTCGGGCATTGATTAACGCACCTAAGTTAATTTTAGCAGATGAACCCTCAGGAAACTTGGACTCTGCTAATGCAAAGCATTTACACAGTCTATTCTTTCAACTTTCTAGTGAATTTGGACAAACTTTTTTGATTGCTACCCACAACCTAGACCTCTCTACCCAATCTCATAGGGTGTTGCATATCAAAGATGGTAGAATTGTATAATGACAAAGCCCTGCTATAATAAAATGGTGAGCAGGGCTTCGTCGGGATGGCGGGATTTGAACCCACGACCTCTTGCACCCCAAGCAAGTGCGCTACCGGGCTGCGCCACATCCCGTTGTTGTGCGTTGCGGGTACAAAAATAGAGTAAAAAAATAAAGTGTCAAAATTTTTTTATTCTAGTTGCAATACATTTCAAAAGCACCTATCAAATTGTCCGCTAGTACCTGTGGCAAAGTCCCCTCTATGTGTCGCCTTTCAATAACATGCACTAATTGCCCGTCTTTGAATAAATACATAGATGGAGAGGAGGGAGGGATAGGTACTAAATATTCTCTTGCTTTTTCAGTAGCGGCTTTGTCTTGTCCTGCAAACACGGTAACTAGTTTATCAGGTTTTACTCTGGCGTTTTGCAAAGCATACTTTACCCCAGGTCTTGCGCTGCCTGCGGCACAACCACAAACGGAGTTAATGACTAAGAAAACAGTCCCCTTTTTTTGATTGAGTACGGCTTCCACCTGCTCGGGGGTAAGTAATTCCTCAAAGCCTGCGTTAATCAGCTCTTGTCGCATTGGCTGAACTAATCTTGGATCGTACATAGCAAAATAATCAAAAAGTAATACAATAAAAAGTAAAAATATAAAAAAGTTTCATACTTTATGATACAAAAGTGGAGCGTCACACCGCTCAACCTCGTATGGTTGCTGCCTTTCGACCCTGGCCTGGTTACGAAGGAGCTGGTTGCGCCCCACTCTTGATGCACTTGATGTGCTTTCAAAAAATGGACTGCAAATTTATGGATACTTAAAATATAAAGCAAACATTTTTTTATCTTGTTTAAGAAAAATACTCAAAGATTCAGTTAAAAGATAATTTCACTTTTGGGCGTGTCCCTCGCTGCGCTTCGGGTCGGGCTACTACGCACTACGCTCACGCTCGGTGCTACGCTGCGCTTCGCACTGCCTGACGGCATGCTTCGTATCCCTCACGCAAACTGCTTTTTGGTGTTTTACCTCATTTGTACAGGTATCTTTGCTTTACCTTGTTTAACATTGATTATCAAACACTTACAAGGTTAAAATTTTTTACCTTGTTTTAAGCTTTATTATTTTACCTTGTTTTACATTCATTTTCAAGTATATACAAGCTTAAACCTGGAATAGAGAGGCTTTTTGTACCTTTTTAACGCTCAATAATCAGCTTTTACTTTATTTTGAATTGATTTTCAATATTAAAATTAAAATATATTTTTACCTTGTTTGATTTTGATTTTCAGTTACTTACAAGGTTAAGGTTTGTGTAAGTGGATTTAGTCTGCTTGCCACTTGCGTGAGGCATGCGGAGGGCGTGCGTTAGCACGGTGCGAAGCCCCTCGTCCACACCTTCACTCTTGTCCAGGGGGTGGGGCGCAGCACCGTTAGCCCGTAGCACGCCGACCTTGCCCACACGAGCGCAGCGAGCAGTGGGCAAGGACACGCCCAAAACACAACACAAAACAAAAATCTATTCTTCTTTGACTAAGAAATAATTAACATAGCATCTCCATAAGCAAGAAACCTATACTTCTCTTTTAAAGCAATCTGATAGGCTTCCGTAATCAATTCATAATCTCCAAAAGCGCAAGCCATCATGTACATGGTAGAGCAGCTATCGTGGAAGTTTGTAAAAAAAGCATTACATATCCTAAACTCATAAGGTGGAAAGAAGAAACGGTTTGTCCATCCGTTGTTCACAGGTTGCAAGTTGTATGATGCCGACACAGAAGACTCTATTGCTCTCAAAGTAGAACATCCCACTGCACATATTCGTTTTTTATTTTTTTTAGCATCATTAACAGTTTGAGCTACACTTTCGCTGATAAAATAATTTTCTGAGTCCATTTTATGTTTAGTCAAGTCCTCTACTTCTACCTCTGCAAAGCATCCCCTGCCAAGATAGAGCGTAATAAATTCCTGCTTCACTCCCTGCAATTCAAGTCTTTTCATAATTTGTTTGGTAAAATGTAATCCTGCTGCGGGCGAAGCCACAGAACCCAAAGGCTCTTCTTTGGCAAAAATAGTTTGATACGCTTCACGGTCTATATCCTCTGCTTCGCGTTTTTCAGTGATATAATCAGGTAAAGGCATGAGACCTAATCTTTCTATTTTGCGGTAGAATATTTCGTCATCGCCCTCATATAAAAAACGTATAGTGCGTCCGCGAGAAGTAGTATTGTCCACTACCTCAGCTACTAACTCGTTATTACCAAAGTAGAGTTTATTCCCAACACGTATTTTTCGTGCAGGGTCTACCAAAACATCCCATAAACGATACTCCTTATTTAGCTCCCGAAGTAAAAAAACTTCAATTTTAGCTTGCGTTTTTTCTTTTGTTCCGTACAATTTGGCGGGAAATACACGAGTGTTATTGTAAATTATTACATCGTTCTCTCCAAAGTATTCTAATATGTCCTTGAATTCTCTGTGATGTATTTCTTTAGTAGTACGATTAACCACCATCATCTTTGATTTTCCTCGCTCTTCCAAGGGATAATAAGCGATTTTATTCTTAGGAAGGTCAAAATAAAACTGAGATAGCTTCATAATAAAAAATGCTATACAAATAATTTGACAAATATACAGTTGGTTTTTCAACATGGCAAGTTTTAGCATTTATCATCTTCAAAATCAGTTACTTTGCTTATAAAAAAGTATGATATACATACATTTATATGTATTTAAATTTTATATTATACCAAGTCTATCCTTCCTTATATTCTTTATGCAAAAGAGTCATTTTTCAAAAGTTAAGTTTTAATTTTTTGGGCGTGTCCTTGTGGGATGAGCAAGGCAAAACGCAAGCAAGCACACATCCAAAAACTAAAATTACAACTCATTTTTTCAACTTTTATGAAAAAGAAATACTTCTTTACCACAATACAAAACCATGATACAAAAAACTTATATCTTATTTTACTTTTTTCAATTTCATTTTTTGAAATACAAAAAAGACAGGTATACCTAAACAAACAATTATCAAACTACTTAATGCGTATTGTGAATTGCTCATCAAAAGTAGTATGATAAAAATAGTCGTTAAGATAACATACAACAAAGGCAAAACGGGATAAAAAGGTACTTTGTATGGGCGTTCCGCATTAGGTTCTTTAACTCTCAATAAGAATATCCCTGTTATAGTTAATATGTAGAAAACAATTACTGCTAACATCACGTAGTTGAGTAGATTGCTGTAAGTACCTGAAAAACACAATACACTTGCCCATATACCTTGATACCATAAAGATGTTGCGGGAACGCCTTGGGCATTCAAATGTCCCGCAGAGGTAAAAAATAAACCATCTTTTGCCATTTGATAGTACACCCTTGCTCCTGCTAAAATACAACCGTTCAAGCAGCTAAAAGTAGAAACCATAATTAAAATAGCTAACAAATACACTAAATAAGGTCCGCCTGTTTGCATCGCAGCAAGAATAGCTACTCTATCTTCAAGGGCATTTTGTATAACTGATATGGGTAAAATGCTTAAATACACTACATTTACCAGCAGGTATAAAATCACTACTAAACAAACGCCTAATATCAAACCGACGCGTATCGTTCTTTGTGGATTAACCACTTCATCTCCTGCAAAGGAAATGTTATTCCATGCATCGCTAGAAAATAAAGCACCTACTAATCCCATTCCTATTGCCACGCTTAAAGAATAATTCGGTGATCTAAATGCCCAAGCATGTTCAAAATTAAGTTTCAAAGTTTGGAAGTTAGCAACAAAGAAACCTATCAGCACTAAAACTATCAAAGCAACAATTTTTGTACTTCCTAATATATTCTGAATATATTTTCCGTATTTAACTCCACGAGTATTGATATATGTAAGCAGTATGATTGTTAAGACGGCTAATACTTGCTGATAGGTAATTTTTACTTTAATTATAATCAGCCAAACTTCTGATAAACTCGGAATGAAAACACCCGTAAATTTTGCAAAGCCAATTGCAACAGCAGCAATAGTCCCTGTTTGAATGACCATAAAAAGCGTCCATCCGTATAAAAAAGCAATCATGTTGTTATATGCTTTTTGCAAAAAAACGTACTGACCGCCTGTTTGTGGCATCATGCTGGTTAACTCACCGTAGTTTAATGCGCCGAGTAAAGTAATTATCCCTGAGATTAACCAAACCAACAAGATATATCCTGCACTCTGCACACTCCTGGCGATATCTGCGGTAACCAAATAAATACCTGAACCTATCATTGTACCTGCTACTAACATTACTGCGTCATACAAACGAATTTCTTTTTTGAAGGTATTCGCCATGTAGGCAAAGGTAAGGTAAAAATTCTAACTTGTACAAGTCTAAAAAATAATTTTATTTTTGGGCGTGTCCCTTCGCTGCGCTTCGGGTCGGGCTACTACGCACTACGCTCACGCTCGGTGCTACGCTGCGCTGCGCACTGCCTGACGGCATGCTCCGTATCCCTCACGCAAACTGTATTTTCATGTTTTACCTCATTTTTAGACATACATTAGCTTTACCTTGTTTAACATTGATTATCAAATACTTACAAAGTTAAAATTTTTTACTTTATTTCAAGTGGTGTTATTTTACCTTATTTTACATTCATTTTCAAGCATATACAAGGTTAAACCTTGAATACATGGACTTTTTGCAACCCTTTAACCCTGATTCCCAAAATTTTATTTTATTTTCAATTGATTTTCAATAATTTACAAGGTCAAAATATATTTTGACCTTATTTAGTATTCATTTTCAGGCACTTACAGGGTAGAACTTTGAATAAATAGCGCCTGCCGACCTGCCAAGGTTCTTGCGTGAGGCATGCGGAGGGTGCGTCAGCAGTGCGGAGCGTTAGCGAAGCACCGAAGCGATAGCGCAGCCCGCAGCACGCCGACCCGAAGCGCAGCGAAGGGACACGCCCAAAAAAGTAAAATTATTTTTACTATCCCTGTAAGGTAAAAATACCTAAATCCAAGGTTAAATCGCATGAGATCTATGAGACATAGCGCTAATCATTGCGCATCCTTAGCATAGCGTAAAACGCCCACTAAGGGGCGTCCAAATGCAAACACTAAAAAACAGAACCCAAAAAATTAAATTAAGTACGTTGTTTCTATTGCTTTATGAACTTATCAGCTGAGTAAAGGTTGCCCTTGTTATCAAAAATTTGATATATGTACACGCCTGGCGGATAGTGCGTCATGCTGATAGTAGCTAAATCATAACCCGAGATATTTTCATTCAGCAAAACTCTACCCGCTATATCAATCACTCTAATGGTTTGAATATCTTTTGTTTCTCTCAAATTTACGTATAATACATCTTGTACAGGATTGGGATATGATTTTATTTTATTTTGTGTAAGTAGGTAGTCATTTTGATGAGTAGTGATAGTATTGTATTCAGCAGTTTCAGACTGATTAAGAGTGAACGGCTTTTTCATTGACAAGGTTAATAAAGTTACAGGATGAGCGTTTTGCAGCCAGTAATATGTCTGTGAAGTATCAGACGAGTGAGTGAAATAATAGTATATTACTCCTACTTTAATATAAACGCTATCCAAGATGATGAGATTTTCTTTTACTCGTAATGTATTAGAGTATGTACCTGCTGGAATGGTTAATGAACCAAAGGCATCGGCATGATAGCTTTTGTACATTGTTCTTGAGAGCTTTAGGTCATTTCCAAAGTAGTTAAAAAGTGCTACCGCTTTGGCTGTATCTGCACCTGTATTTCCATAAGTAAGAGGAGTAGGTACTAAAAGGTAATTTTTAGGGGCAAAATTGATAGGAACATTAGTAACAGGCTGACCTGTTTTATATTGATAAAATCCATCAATAAATAGCCCTGATGAGTTTTTTACAAAGTACACTACTTCACTATCTAGTGTATTGTCAGTTGCCATATTTGCAGTTGGGAAGTGAGTAGAACCATACAATCCCGTAGGACTTACAAAAGTGGTTACACTTGAGGAGTTAGCGTCAGGTAAATAATTCCATGTTTGGGCGGAGCTGCTTCCAGGGGTCATTGTAGCCACAAAATCAGTATCCGATATGGTAGTTATAGAGTTCCCAATACTAGGCAAAGCACTATTAGTGATAGTGGGCGATTGTGCTCTTAATGAACTGATAAATAAGCAGACAAGAACAAGAAAAGATGAGATAATTTGTTTCATAACAGGAAAAAAACAGCAAAAACTGTTCCTATTTTATTAAAGTTATTTTTTGAACGTTTTCTGTTCCATTGATATTTGTTCTGATGAAATAGATGCCATTGCTCAAATTTTGTATATCAAACAGATCTTGAAGTTCAAATTTGTGTATGCCACTCATGCGCTCTTCTTGTAGCAGAACTGCTATTTTTTGCCCCTGAACATTGTATAACGATGCATTTACCAGAGCGGGTTCAGGAATATAAAACGAGTAAATACTATTTGCTCTGCATGGATTAGGATATATTTTGCCAAATACAATTTTATTGCTCAAGCGTAGATTTTCCAATTTTGTGTCATTAGAGATAGATACGTAGTCCCTTTTTACTTCTGTAACTATGCATCCCTCTGAGGTAGTGCCTGTAAGAGTAATAGTATAGTTTCCTGCTTTTTTGTAAGTATGTTTGGGGTATTTCTCTTGGGATACTGTATTATCTCCAAGGTTCCATTCATATTTGATAAAATCGTAGCTGGATATAGGTTTGAAAGTAATTTCCTCATCCACTGCAGAGCGGGGATAATCTGCTACAAAATCAATTTCAGGGGTGCTGCCCACAGTAATATAATCTAATTTAAATGTAGAGTGTTCGCCTTTTGCCCCTTTTGCTTTGAGAAAGATTGTGTATTTTCCAGGTTTGGTATATGTGTGTGAAGGTTCAGGTAATTTACAAATAGGGCTACCATCGCCAAAGTCCCATTCGTATGCGAAGGTATTAAGGCTCAAATTCTTAAAAGTAACACTCAGACTATCACACCCGTATGTACTATTTGTAACAAAATCTGCGTAAGGTTCATGAGAGTTCTCTACTTGAATATAAGTTTCTTGGGTTGAGACTACTTCACAATCTAGTTCATTCTTTACCGTTAGTTTAACAAGAAAAACCCCCTCTGTACGATAAAAATGGGTTACTCGTCTTCCGTATCCTTTATTTCCATCACCAAAGTCCCATATATATTCCTTAGCTAAGCTGTCTTTCGCTCTAAAACGCACTCTGGCGTAAGGTATCCTACGATATAGGGTATCTACTTTAAAGTCCGCTTTGGGCAGCTTAGCAACTTCAATCCAATGAGTTTTAACAAAATTATAAGCGTTTTTACCTTTGTACGCAATTAGTTCAACGGTATATTTGCCTTGTTTTGTATAAGTATGTACGGGGTTGAATTCTTTACTTTGTTTTCCATCTCCGAAGAACCACTTACAAGAGTCTAAATCAGGAATATTTATGAAGAATTGTGTAGTAAAAGGGACGCAGCCTACGTAATTACTCGCATAAATGGTATGATTGTTGTTAATTTCTTGTGCATAAACTACACTTATTATCGTAAAAAGCAGGGTCAGTTTAGTCAGTAAAAGTTTTGTAGCTATCATACCATTGGTTTTATGATTTTTTTATATACGAAGCAAATATACGAAACATATTTTTTCTTGGTTACATGGTCTAAGCAGCTTTCTATTTAACAAAGCTCTATTTTTGTGCAGATGTTGAATGCGGTAGTTTTAATATTCATAGGTGGGGGAGTAGGAAGCATTTTACGGTATTTTCTTCATACTTGGACTCACAGTACAGATACGGTATTTCCTGTGGCTACTTTTTTAGCTAATGTAATCGCTAGTTTTTTGATTGGCTTGCTTGTTGTAAAAATAGATGACCAAATTTTACCTACTCAATACAGATATTTACTCATCACAGGATTTTGCGGAGGATTGAGTACGTTTTCTACTTTCAGTTATGAGAACATCCAAATGTTTCATCAAAGACAATTTTTTTTAAGTTTAGTTTATACAGTAATAAGCATATTAGTATGTTTTGCAAGTACTATTTTAGGTATTTGGGCGGCTAAAAAAATATCTTGACATAATTTCTGATGCACAAATGTTATACAAAAAAATAACTTTCTAACTTTAATCAATCACTTTGATTTTACTTTTTTGGGCGTGTCCTTGCTTGCATTTCGCTGCGCTCATGCAAGCAAGGTCGGCGTGCTGCGGGCTGCGCTATCGCTTCGGTGCTTCGCTGCGCTACGCACTGCTTACGCACCCTCCGCATGCCTCACGCAGCAGCATTTTGATACTCTATCTTGTTTGTGTACATACTTTTTCTTTACCTTGTTTGATATTGATTATCAAATATTTACAAGGTTAAAATTTTTTACTTTGTTTGAATTGCGTTCGTTTTATATTGTTTTGTCTTGATTTTCAAGCATGTACAAGGTTAAATCTTTTTTTACCTTGTTTAATGTTCATTTTCAGATACTTACAAGATTAAGTTTGTATAAGTGGGATTAGCTTACTTGCTGCTTGCGTGAGGCATGCGGAGGGCAAGCCGTCAGGCTTGGTGCGAAGCCTCTCGTACACACTTTCACTCTTGCCCAGGGGGTGGGCGGGTGGGGCGCAGCACCGTCAGCCCGCAGCACGCCGACCTTGCCCACACGAGCGCAGCGAGCCGTGGGCAAGGACACGCCCAAAAAAATATCAAAAAATAAAATACTAATCCAAAAAACACAAAACACAAATCCTACTTCCTACTACTGACTTTTTCATATAGCTTTAATAAAGTATCCTCCTGCGTGAGTTTTTGATATAACTCTGCATACTCCTTGCATGCACCCCATTCATTTTGTTTTACCTTGTTTTCAAAAATCAGTTTGATTGCATCTTTAGCTTGGTAGGTTAGGTGCGGACCAGTATCTTTATGCGTCAAGTAGCGAATACAAGTTTCTACAAATAATTTCTCTACATTTTTATCCTGTATCAAAGATAAAAACTTGGCTTGCAAAACAGGTGCAAAAGGGATACACTCAGGGTTAATTTTACGCTGCATTTGGACAAAATACCTGCGTGCCGCCGTAGTATCTTTATCTTCAATTAGCTTTTTTATCAGTTCTAAATACATCTTGCGGTAGTAGTCTGCATGTTCAATAGCTAATTCCTCTACCCATACCTTTTTATTATCAAAACCTGAACATACAAATTGTGCGTCTATAAAGTGTTTGAGTTTATTCTTATCCGCTGTAGCTATGTGAGCAGTAGTATTTTTTTGTGTTGTTAGTTTGTATGCCATTCCTTGCAGTTGCAAATAAGGTTCAAGGTTAAAAAAATGTTTATCTCGCTCAAATGCGATGGTAGCTGAAAAATATATCGGTCGCTTATCAAAATTATGCTTAATGATTTGATAAGCAAAGTATTCAGATTTGTATAAGTAGCCCAATTCACCTCGTTTTGCTTCTTTAATCGGTAGTTCCCATTGAATAGTGTCTTTATCTGCGCTTATCAGTAAAACAGGTTCATTTTTAAGGTAATTATAACTCATCTTCTCAGCTGTGTATCTTTCATCAGGTACAGGGATATTTAAGCTATCCGCATCATTATTTTTAATATGTTTTAGGTGCCAAATATAATGGTCTATTCCCAACAAAGTGATATTCACTACACGCACATCCGTGCGGATTTTTTCTACTTCTTGTGCGTACCATAAAGTAAAAGTGTCATTATCACCGTCTGTAAATAAAATGGCATTTTTTTCACAAGAATTCAAAATATTTTTGGCAATATCTAAGGCAAAATATCGCCCTTTACGATTGTGATCGTCAAAATTTTGCTGCAACAAAATAAGCGGACAAAAAACTATTACTGCCCAAGCAATGTACTTCAATATAGTTTTTTGGTTAGAAACACGGTTAAGCAAATATTGCATGCCTATAGCAATCCATATTGTAAACGCGTAAAAAGACCCCACATAAGAATAATCTCTCTCACGTGCTTGACTCGGAGTTTGATTAAGATAAATAACTATAGCTATGCCTGTCATAAAAAATAAAGTTAAAATCACATAGCGATAAGGTCTAAAGTGCGATTTCTTAAATGTTACCCATAATCCTATAATTCCGAGTAGTAACGGTATTCCAAAATAATGGTTTTTGCCTTTGTTTGTAGGAAATTCTACTACGGTTTTTGTATCCCAAAGTCCACTCTCCCAATATGCCCCTTGAATATCCGAGCTTCTGCCTAAAAAATTGAAAAGCAAATACCTAAAATACATCCACCCTACTTGATAGCCTGCAAAAAACGTCCAACGGTTACTAAAATCAGCATACGTGAACCAATCTAAACGGTCATCGCTGTATCTGCGGGGAAAGAATACGGGGTTGCTGTACTTAGGTACGTAATTGATATCTACGGGAATATATTTGTGTTTTTTTCTATCAGGATAATAAACGGAGTCTGCTTTTACATAAGAAATTTTAATATCTTTTTCTTTATTACCATGACTATCATAAGAATCTGCCCAAAAAAGGGGTTCATGTCCGTATTGGTCGCGTCTAAGGTATTGAATAAGTGTAGTTAAATTTTCAGGGTTACCTTCATCAATGTTAGGATTTTTTAAGGAACGTAAAACCATTAACGCATATACGCTGTAACCTATTAAAATCAACAAAAAAGAGAGTATGCCTATTTGTAAGTATTTCCATCTCTTGAAGTGAGCTACTATTAAACCAACACTACTCACCAGTGCAATAACAGCTAATAACATCCACAAACCCGAAAAAAACGGTAATCGGTATCGATTGACTAAAAAAATGTCTAATTTCAAAGCAAGGGTAGGTAGATATTGAATAATTCCAAACTGCACTATACCCAAAATAATACATCCTATTGTAAAAGAAAGGAATATTCCGTAGATTTTTGCTTGGTACTTTTTAACATAAAACAGAATAGATAAAGCAGGTATGACTAATAGGTTCAATAAATGCACTCCAATAGCTAAACCTATTAAATAAGCCACAAACAACAGCCATTTGTCTGCATATACACTATTATCATGATGCCATTTGAGCATAGCCCAGAAAGATATGGCGGTCAGCAATGTGCTGAGGGCATATACCTCAGTTTCTGTGGCATTGAACCAAAAAGAATCGGTAAAAGCAAAAGTTAAAGCAGCGAGCGTGCTAATAGTATTTGTGTGGGGAGAAGTTTGGGATAATATTTTTTTTAATGTCCAAAACAAAAAAAGTACAGTTAAGCTAGAATACACAGCACTGCTGAGGTTAAGGCAATATGCTACCCATTGATGTTGACCAAAAGCAAAAAATGAGGCTATTCTACCCAATAGTAAGAATAATGGCGCACCTGGCGGATGCGGATTTTGTAATCTGTATGCACAGGCTATAAATTCTCCGCAGTCCCAAAAACTGACTGTTCTCTCTGCCGTGTAAGCATACAAACAAAAAGCAAATAAAAAAAGAAAAATTTCAGTTTTGGGTTTATACAGATAAAATTTCATGATACAAATAAATGAAAAAACCTTCTGCGATATTGCAGAAGGTCTTGATAAGAGTGTAATGGATTAAGATTACTTTTTCTCAGGAGTAGAGATAGTTACACCTTCAGGAAGTGCAACGGGTTCTTTTAGAGCTTTTCCACCACGAGAAACGATTTTGCCATCTTTTACCACAATTTGTTTTTTAGCAACAGACTCACTGTATTTTGCGCTTAATTCAGCGAGTTCTTTAGCTTTAGCTTCAGCTTTAGCTTTTTCTTCAGCTTGTTTTATTGAGTCTTGTCTTTTAGCTTCTTTTGCTGCTGTGCTTTCAGCTTTACGAATAGATTCTTCTTTTTTCTTTTTGCCACCATCACCGCAAGCAGTGAATGCAAAAACTCCAGCCACTAAGGCGAAAATTGCTAACTTTTTCATAGTTGTTGTTTTAATTAGGTGTTGCAAAAATAGAAGGTTTTTCTGAACCACGCAAATTTTTTTTAAGAATCACACAATAAAATTCCGAATTTTACGTTCACTTTACTTATAACAAAAATTTATCTACTTAATAATCAGCGTATTATGAAATGAAAAAAAGAAGTTAAATTTTTGTATTTGTTTTATTTTGTACAGCTCTTTTGATTTAAGCAATTGAAGGATGAAGTTTATTTTTGGGCGTGTCCCTCGCTGCGCTCGGGTCGGGCTACTGCGCACTACGCTGACGCTTCGGTGCTACGCACTGCCTAATGGCATGCTCCGTATCCCTCACGCAAGTTGTATTTTGATGCTTTACCTCGTTTTTATACATATCTTTGCTTTACCTTGTTTTATATTCATTATCAATCACTTACAGTATTAAAAATTTTTACCTTGTTTGAAATACACTCGCTTTATCTTGTTTCTGTATTTATTTTCAAGCATGCAGAATGTTAAATCTTAAATACATGGACTTATCATATTCCTTTAATCTTGAATGCCAAAGTTTTACTTTATTTTCAATTGATTTTCAATAATTTATAACGTTAAAATGTATTTTTATCTTGTTTTATGTTCATTTTCGCGTACGTACAAGATTACATTTTGTATAAGTGGGATTAGTTTACTTGCCGCGTGCGTGAGGCATGCGGAGGGCGTGCGGTAGCACGGTGCGAAGCCCCTCGCCTACTCTTTTACTCTTGCCCAGGGGGTGGGGCGCAGCACCGTTAGCCCGCAGCACGCCGACCTTGCTTGCATGAGCGTCAGCGAAGCGCAAGCAAGGACACGCCCAAAAAATAAATTTTAGCCTTTACTATTCCTATCCCAAAAGCAAAGAGAACAATTGATTATCGCTTGATTAGGCTTTCACTTAGTAATCGCAACCTTTCACGCAAACAGAACTGAATAAATATATTTCAAATCTATATATTCTTGAATTATCTACCGAATGCCAATAGCCTGTATGCTTTTCCTTGCCTATACCTTCGCCATCAAAATAAAAAGTACCTGTATGTTTTTTATTCAAATACTCTTTTACCCGTATCCTATTTCCAGAAACAACATCATAGCCTTCAGTATCATAGTAATTTTGTAGGTCATCCATAGAACTGCCACCTTGGTAGTATGGGTTGATAAGTGGGTCAGGATAAAAAGGTTGTATAGCTAGGTCGATTTCCTGACCTACTCGGGTATATTTGTAATATCCTGTTACAAATATACCGTCTGCGCGGTAATAGTAGTATATTGTCATTTCAATAGGATACTCTCCGATATAACCTTTGTAAATGCTTTTCGTAATCCCCATTACACCTTGCGATACTGCAGTTTGAACAACTAGCAGGTTTAGCACAAAGCAGAATAAGAATTTAGATAAGGTACTCATATTGTTCTAATCTTTGTTATTTGTAGATGATACAGGCTTCCAAGAATAGTCACTTTCTGGTACAGATTCATACTCTGGAAGCAGATGCAAATCATTCATGGGAACATCCACTTTTTGATTATTTTCAATCAGGATAGTAGCAGATTTTGTGGCAGGATTAAATCCTGTTAGCCATACAGTACTTCCTTTTTCAAGGGTCGTTTGTAAGTTAAGCTTTAATTCAGTTTTTAAGCGAGCAGGCTTACCTGGCACGGTTATTCTTTCTAAACTCTCTCTACCTTTAACATATAACATGCGGCTATAGGTATCAAAGCAATAATAAATATCTTTGCTTTTGTCATACATGTAAGCCACAACCACCTCGTTTGAGTGGTTACGCCTCAAAAACCAACTTTGTAGGGTAGTATTATCAGTATACGATGAGTGATTGAAGGGATTATTGTCTTCCATATACGAATACTCGGGGCAGTGTTCAAACAGACACCTGAACATCGAAGCGTATTTAACAGAGTCAACACGTCTACGCCTATGTGCTTCAATTAATGCAGCTGATAAAGTATCTTTTGAAGATATCTGTACTTTTGCCTTGCTTTTGAGCAAGTACCACCCACCTTGAAATGTGTTACTTTTTGGAGCGTAGTTGCAGCTTGCAGCCAATAGGAAACAAAATACCACAAATAAAGGGCTTTTTGAAGTTATATTAAGTTTATTCATACCATTTCAATAAAGGTTTATATAGAAAAATAAGTAGTTTTAATCAGTTAACTCTCTCTTCCGACCATCAGATTTTATGATATACCAATCAGATTTATCTTCTGGGGTTGACTCATAATGCGAAAGTACCTGCACATCACCTATTGGTACATCTACTTTTTGGTTTCCTTGCAATAAAATAGTGGCTGTTTTAGCCGCAGGGTTAAAAGCTGTTAGCCAAACTACAGTTCCTTTACGTAATGTGGTTTGTAAATCAATTTTGACTTCACTTTTTACCATTGCTGGCTTGCCATCCATTCTTATTTTTTCTAAACTTTGCTTGCCTTTGACGTAATATGTGTTGTGATGGATATCCAGACAATGATAAATGTCTTTATTCTTATCATATAGATAAACTGCTAAGACTTCATTTGGGTAGATGCTTCTGTACCACCATGAAGATAGGGTTAAGCTGTCTCTTTGTGGAGCTAATTTGGCATTAGTTTTTAGTATGTACCAGCCTCCTTCACAGCCGCTTCCACTCACCCCAGGAGGTTTTTGACAACTTGTACCAAGTAGCAGTAGCCCTATGATTATTGAGCTGATTACTGCTTTTTTAGTTGCTAGTACTTGAAAACTATACTTTAATGATTTCAAACTAAAATGAATTTTCATAATGCACTGACATGTTAGGCCACAAATTTAGAAAAAAATAGATAAACTAAAAAAGAACATGACTTTTTAATCTATTGTATCCTGCTTCTGTATCTGAATGCACTGTGCGTTGCGCTTGCGTATAGAAAGTACTGTGTTCCCTACTTTAATGGCAATAGGGTCGCCTAAGGGGGCAATGTTAACTACTTCTAAATTAGTTTGCGGCATGCACCCCATGTTTAAGAGATAAAAATGAATTTGAGGGTTAGTTATTTGTAATATATACCCTTTTTCACCTACTTTTAACTCCGCAAGCTTAAACATGACTTAATTTTATTTAGACAAGATTTAAATACAAGGGTAAGCTCTTTTTCTGAAATATAAAAAGATAGTGCTTAAATTTATTGCTGTATGCCTACTTTATTATAAGTGCAATTATTTGATTTTGAGATTAAAACAAGGTAAAAGGCTATTTAAGCTTTCTACCAAAGTTTCAGTTTAGCTTAAATTTGATTTTTAATTCTGCTGCTTTTGGGCGTGACCCTTGCTGACGCAAGGGTCGGGGCATTCCGCACTGCGCTTCGCTTCGGTGCTTCGCTAACGCTGCGCACTGCCTAACGGCATGCTCCGTATCCCTCACGCAAGCTGTACTTTGATGCTTTACCTGATTGTTATACATCTTTGGTTTTTTATCT